>JANOOV010000372.1:0-7028 GCA_031421535.1 Gammaproteobacteria bacterium | reverse complement strand
TACTGCTGTATGGCTGGGGTGCCAGGATTCGAACCTGGGAATGCTGGTATCAAAAACCAGTGCCTTACCGCTTGGCGACACCCCAAGTAATTCTGTCTCGTACCGTTACTTCCGTCGCTGCGCGTCAAGCTGTGCGCGCAGCGGCGAGCAATTTAACCCGTGGGCGACAAATCCGCGCCACGGTGACGGCGTCAATGCCGCGACTTCCCGCGCACGCGCTTCGATATCGAACGCAGCGAACACGCAGGCGCCGGTGCCGGTCATGCGCGCGGGGCTGTATTCATCCAACCAATCCAGCGCTGCAGCGACCGCAGGGTAGTGCGCGCGCACCGCGCTTTCGCAATCATTCCCGCCTGACCCGGCGAAGAAATCGCGTATTTTGATGGGCGCGGTGTTACGTGTCAATTCCGGCAGCTTAAATATTTCCGCCGTGGATACGTGGCAAAGCGGATGGATCACCACATACCAAGGTTCCGGTGGATCAATCGGCGTGAGAATTTCACCCACACCTTCTGCCCAGGCGGCATGGCCGCGCACGAACACCGGCACGTCAGCGCCGAGCTGCAACCCCAACTGCGCAAGTTGATCGACGGACTGTCCGGCATCCCATAATTCGTTCAAGGCGACCAGGGTCGTGGCGGCATCCGAGCTGCCGCCGCCCAGGCCACCACCCAGCGGGATTTTTTTTTCGCAGGTGATGCTCGCGCCCAATGTCGTGCCGGTCGCACGTTGCAACAGGGCTGCAGCGCGCACTGTCAAGTCATGCTCCGCAGGGATGTCGGCAAGGACATGTGCGCGCTCGATGCGGCCATCGCGCGTAATGTCAAAGCGCAAGGTGTCGCACAAATCGATAAATTGAAACGCGGTTTGCAATAAATGAAAGCCGTCGGCGCGGCGGCCGACGATGTGCAAAAACAAATTTAGCTTGGCCGGGGCAGGCCAGAGTTGCAACACCCTGCTCACTGCGTGCTCCACTCATCCACGAACAACCGGATTTGAGCATGCTCGTTGCGAGCGAAGATTTTTTCCGGCAAATCGAAGTTCCCGGTGCGCGCATAACGCTTGTATTCCACGTCCCAACCCGACTGGCGCAGGCGCAGCAGGCGACCGGTGTCATCCAGCTCGAACTGCTTGTCAACAAGAGGGTCAGAGCGGCCAATGATCCACAATTGCAGTGCGTCCACCGGAATATCCCAACCGAAATGTTCGACCAACAGGGTGCGCGCATCCGGGCCGGTGAACGACTGCTCGTCAGACAGGCGTAACACACTGCCCTGTGCGGATCGGTTCAGCCGTGCGCTGCCGCTGCCCACCGGGCCATGAATGTCGATGGCGTAGTTTTGGTCTTGCTGGTCCCAATGAATGCTGCCGCTCCAGCCGTCGTTAGCCGCTTGTACCGCGATACGGCCGGTAAAGCTCCAACGGGTAAGGGACGTGAGCCTGTGGTCGCGGTCGGCGAATTTTTGTTGAAGTTCGGCGGTCAGCGGCGCGGCCGGAGGAAGGGTCGCGCAGCCGGTAACAATCAGAGCCGTCAGCGCGCGCGCAGCCGCGCGTCTCACAAACTGAAACGGCGCATCACCGCGATAATTGCTTTGTTGTCAGGCGCGGTTTTCAGTGCGTTTTTCAGCACCGCAATGGCCTCGTCCTTTTTGCCCGCCGCCAGCAGTACTTCGCCAAGATGCGCGGCGACTTCCGCGTCCTGGGTCAACTCCAGCGCCTGACGTAAATAGGTAATCGCCTCGTTATGGTTACCGAGCCGGAACTGCACCCAGCCCATGCTGTCGATAATCGCCGCGTCTTTGGGGTCCAGCGTCATGGCGCGTTGAATGAAGCCGAGAGCCTCGCTGTAACGGTTGGTGCGATCGGCCAATGTGTAACCCAGCGCGTTGAGCGCCTGTACATTGTTCGGATCGATTCTGAGCACTTCGCGCAAATTGCTCTCAGCGACATCCAGACGGTTTAATTTTTCGGCGGCAATGGCGTGCGCGTAGAGTAAGTTGGTACTTTCGGGCATTTCTTTCAGCGCTTTTTCGTAAATGTCGTAAGCCTTTTGATGATTGCCAGCCTCCAGATGAATATCGCCCTCCATTAAATAGAGCTGCATCGCGTCCTGTTGCGACGAAGTTTTTATCGTGCGCAGCTTACTCAATGCTTCATTGACCAGACCCTGCTTGGCCATCAGCGCAGACGTACGCAGGCGGGCATTCAAATAAAACTCGCCGCCTGTTACCTGGTCGTACCAATCCATTGCTTCCTCAGCGAAATTGTTTTTCTCTGCGATTTGCCCCAGGTAATAGCTGGCTTCGAAAGTCCGTTCGCGTAATTTCAGCAGCTTCAGCAGTAATTTTTCCGCGTGCGCAGGGTGGTTGGTTTGCAGGGCCAGCAACGCGGTGGCGTAGAGGATGTCGCCGTTTCCAGGCTCGCGTTCGGCCAGCTTGCTGTACTGCGCATAGGCTTCGTCAAAGCGCTTGATGTCCAGCAGCAGGCGTGCGTAGGCGATGCGCACGCTGGTGTTGTCGGCCAGCGGGCCGCTCAGCGCGTAGTTATAGATGCTCAGCGCTTCGTCGGTTTTATTCTGCGTTTGAAAAATGTGCGCGCGCAGCACCAGCGCATCGGGCCAGTCATTTTTCATTTTGAGCACGATATCCACCTGCTCCAGCGCCAACGGCATACGGTTGAAGCGCGCCGCAAGCTGGGCGTAAGCCAGGATCGCGTAAGGATCCTCGGCATGTTTGCGGGTGATTTTGCCCATCACCTCAAGCGCCGCATCTTGATTTTTTTCGCGTGCCAGCTGACTGGCAATACGTAAATAGCCCTGATGATTATCGTTGAGTGCCGCCAGGATAAATTCAAATTCCCGTACCGACGCATCCAGTTTTCCTGAACGCATCAAGCCATTGGCCAGAAGCTGGTGGGCTTCGATATCTTTTGGGCTGTGCTCAAGCCACAGGCGTGCCATTTCCACGCCGAGTTCAGCGTCGAGCGCCGTTTCCGCGATGCGTGCGGCGCGCTCGATGACTTCAGGGTCTTTGGATTCCCGTGCCGCTTTTGCGTAGACCTGCAAGGCGGGATCGAGTTGTCCGCGTTGCAAAGCCACTTCGCCGACCAGCAGACCGTAGAGCAGATCGTTGTTGCCCGTCGCTTCGGCGCTGGGCGGTTTTTTGCTGGTGTTGAATACCGGTAAATCGCTGCCATCATTCGGCGTGGTCCGCACCGCATAGGGACCGCAACCGGTCACTGTTAAAGCGGTTATCATCAGAATCAAAGATATATTTTTCATCGACGTTGGTACGCTCTCATTTCAGGTAAAGCCACGTTGCATATTAACGGCCCTGCGGTCGCCGGGATGAGCCGAACCGGCCATAATCAACTTCCGGGTCATTTGACCTGAGTTGCGGAAAACGTTCTCACTTCGCATCAATCAGCTATGCTCAGCGAAAGAGAAAAAGGGTTCACAAGCTTGCCGCCTAGAACGATATAATAATGTCGTTTGCAAAAAACCGCCTTTGTTTTCACTTATTGCATCAAGTCAGGCTACGGTATAACGGGTTCTATGGCATTACTCGCTCTTGGCATCAACCACAAAACCGCGCCGATCGAAATTCGCGAGAAGGTCGCATTTACGCCTGACCGGATGGCGGACGCATTGCGCGATCTGGTGTCACGTCCGCAGGTCACGGAAGCGGCTATTCTTTCGACCTGCAACCGCACCGAACTGTATTGCGGCCTGGCAGATACCGATGGTCATGTGATCGTTGACTGGCTGAAGGAGTTCCATGCCTTGGGCGGTCACGACCTGCAACCGTTTGTGTACAACCATCCCGACCAGCACGCGGTGCGCCACATGCTGCGCGTCGCCAGCGGGCTGGATTCGATGGTGCTGGGCGAGCCGCAAATCCTCGGCCAGATGAAACAGGCGTTCGCCACCGCCAGCAGCGCGGGCACCATCGGCAAATTGCTCGGGCGTTTGTTCCAGCACACTTTCGCCGTCGCCAAACAGGTGCGTACCGATACTGCGATTGGTTCCAGCCCGGTGTCGGTTGCGTTTGCCGCCGTGAGTCTGGCGAAGCAAATATTTTCCAACTTCCAGGATCATACCGTGCTGCTGATCGGCGCGGGCGAAACCATTGAGTTAACCGCGCGGCATCTTAAAGAAAGCGGCATCGGCCGCATGATTATCGCTAACCGCACCGTGGAGCGGGCGCAAACGGTCGCTGCCGAATTTAACGCTTACGCGATTGCGCTGGCCGACATCCCCAACCATCTTGCCGAGGCCGATATTGTGATTTCTTCGACCGCCAGCCCGCTGCCGATTCTGGGTAAAGGTGCGGTTGAAACCGCTCTCAAGCAGCGTAAGCACCGGCCCATGTTGATGGTTGACATTGCGGTGCCGCGTGACATCGAACCCGAAGTCAGCGAGCTGGAAGATGTGTATCTGTACACCGTCGACGACCTGCAAGAAATTATTCAGGAAGGCTTGAAGTCGCGCCAGGAGGCGGCCAAGCAAGCCGAAGAAATTATCGACACGCAGGTATCGCATTTCATGGGCTGGCTGAAGTCGCTGGATGCGGTATCGACCATTCGCGCGTTTCGCGAAACTGCTGAAGTGTATCGCGCCGCCGAACTTGAAAAAGCGCAGCGCATGCTGGCCGCCGGTGCCGATCCCGCCAAAGTGCTTGAGCAGTTGGCAAACAATCTCACCAATAAATTGATGCACAACCCCAGCGCGCAAATTCGCCAGGCAGGCTACGACGGACGCATCGAACTCATCGACGCCGCACGCGAACTGTTTAATCTCAAATTTCCCGAAAGCTGATTTTTTGTGAAGCCCTCCATCCGCAGCAAGCTCGAGAAACTCTCCGAGCGCCTCGAAGAACTCAATGCGTTGTTGTCGCAGCCTGAGATCATCAACAATCAAGTGAAATTTCGCACACTGTCCAAGGAGTATGCCGAGCTCACGCCGGTGGTTAACAATTTCAAAGAGTATGTGCAACAACTCGCGGAAACCGCCGCGATGCAAAGCATGCTCAAGGACGAAGACCCCGAGCTGCGTGAGATGGCCAAAGACGAACTGGCGCGCGGCGAGCAGCGCCAAACGGAACTGGAGCGTGAGCTGCAACGGCTGTTGCTGCCCACCGACCCCAACGACGACCGCAACATTTTTCTGGAAGTGCGCGCCGGTACCGGCGGTGACGAAGCGGCGATTTTCGCCGGGGATTTATTTCGCATGTACACGCGCTACGCGGAGCGGCGTCGCTGGGGTATCGAAATCATCAACGAAAATGCCGGTGAACACGGCGGTTATAAAGAAGTGATCGCCAAGATCATCGGCGCGGGCGCCTATTCGCGCATGAAGTTCGAATCCGGCACGCACCGCGTACAGCGCGTGCCGGAAACCGAGGCGCAAGGCCGGGTGCACACCTCGGCGTGCACGGTGGCGATCTTGCCGGAGCCGGACGAAGTGGAGCAGGTTGACATTAATCCGGCCGACTTGCGCGTTGACACTTATCGCGCGTCGGGGGCGGGCGGTCAGCACGTCAATAAAACCGATTCGGCGATTCGTTTAACCCATCTTCCCACCGGCATCGTGGTGGAATGTCAAGACGAGCGCTCGCAACACAAAAACCGCTCACGGGCGATGTCGTTGTTGCAAGCCAAACTATTGTCCTCGGAGCAGGAAAAGCAGCGCTCCGAAATCGCGCAGTCGCGCAAACTGCAAGTCGGCAGCGGCGACCGCTCGGAACGCATCCGCACCTATAACTTCCCGCAGGGTCGGCTCACCGACCACCGGATCAATCTCACCTTGTACAAGCTCGGCGCCATCGTCGATGGCGAGCTGGATGCGGTAATCGATCCGCTGATCAGTGAATTCCAGGCCGAACAGTTAGCCGCGCTGAGCACGAATGAGTAATGACGCGACCACGCTCGCACAAGCGTTAAGCTTTGCAACGGCGCGACTGCAAAAAGTCGCGACCGACTCCCCGCTGTTCGTCGCCGAGTTATTGTTGGCCCACGTGATTCAACAACCTCGCGCTTACCTCAAAGCCGGCCCCGAACGCGCGCTGGCGACCGAACCGTGGGTGCAGTTTCAATTACTGATCGAGCGGCGCGTGCGCGGCGAGCCGGTCGCATACCTCACCGGGCGACGCGAATTCTGGTCGCTGGATCTGGAAGTGAATGCGGCCACGCTGATTCCACGCGCTGAAACCGAACTGCTGGTAGAACTTGCGTTGCAGCGCATTCCCGCCAACGCACCCTGGCGCATCGCCGACCTGGGCACCGGCAGCGGCGCCATTGCGCTGGCCATCGCGCACGAACGTCCCGGCTGTTTAGTGCTGGCCACGGATGTGTCCCCGTCCGCCTTGGACGTTGCGCAGTCGAACGCGGCGCGTTTACGCATCAGCAATGTTGCATTTCAGCAGGGGGAATGGTTTGCGGCGCTATGTGACGCAGGTGACGAAGGCGGCAAAGGCTTCGATATCATCGTGTCCAACCCGCCCTACGTGGCCGAGCATGACATTCATTTACAGCGCGGCGATTTGCGCTTTGAGCCGCAACTCGCGCTGAGTTCCGGCACCGATGGCTTGCGCGATTTGCGGTACATCGTGCAAGGCGCTCCCGCGCATCTGCGCGATGGTGGGTGGTTGCTGCTCGAACATGGTTACGACCAGCAAGCGGCGGTGCTCGACTTAGTGGCGGCCCACGGCCTGGTTGAAGCGTCAGGTCACGTGGATGCCGCAGGCGTTCCACGCGTGGTCAGCGCGCGTCACGGTGGTGCCGGTCGCAACACGACCAACACGTAACCCAACGCGCGATAATTACGAATCTGCACCGGGCCGGACGGCGCCACATCGATGTAATCCGGAAAATCTTCCGGCTGCTTGTCGTACCACGACGCGTGCGTGCCGCACACATGCACGGCGACGTTTTGATCTTTTACCAACTCGCGCATGCCGCTCTGCAGGCCGCGATATTTTTCGGCGTTACCTTTAAGCAAGGCGAACTGCTCACGACCGTGCGTGACCACC
>JANOOV010000371.1:0-2503 GCA_031421535.1 Gammaproteobacteria bacterium | reverse complement strand
TCCGCGCACGCTCAATATGTCGCTGTCCGGCATGCGCGATCTGTCCATCATCGCCACGCCGCCGGCGCGCCGGTTGGCGATCAAGACATTTATCACGCAGTGGAACGACACGCTGATTCAGGAAGCCTGCCAGCGCGAAATAAAACGCGGCGGCCAAGTGTATTTCCTGCACAACGACGTGCAAACAATTGAAAAAACCGCACGCGATGTCCAAACCCTGGTGCCCGAAGCCACGGTACGGATCGCACATGGCCAAATGCACGAGCGCGATCTCGAACGTGCCATGCTCGACTTTTATCACCAACGCTTCAATATTCTGGTCTGCACGACGATCATCGAAACCGGCATCGACGTGCCCAATGCCAACACCTTGGTAGAGCACCGCGCCGACCACTTCGGCCTGGCCCAGCTTTATCAGTTGCGCGGCCGCGTCGGCCGTTCGCATCATCAGGCCTATGCCTACCTAATCGTACCGCCACGCGCGGCGATCAGCGCCGACGCGATTAAACGCCTCGAAGCCATCGAGTCGATCCACGATCTGGGCACCGGCTTTACGCTCGCCACGCACGACCTGGAAATTCGCGGCGCGGGCGAACTGCTGGGCGAAGATCAAAGCGGCCAGATGCACGAAATCGGCTACAGCATGTATGTGGAATTACTCGACCGCGCGGTGCGCGCGTTGAAGGCCGGGAAACAACCCGAGCTTGACAGGCCACTGGATCATGGGGCCGAAATCGACTTGGGTGTACCCGCGCTGATCCCCGACGACTACCTGCCGGATGTGCACGCGCGCCTGATTATGTACAAACGTATCGCCGGGGCCCCCACCCAAGACGAGCTGCGCGAACTGCAAGTCGAGATGATCGATCGCTTCGGCCTGTTGCCCGACAACGCGAAAAACCTGTTCCGCATCACCGAACTCAAGCTCAAAGCCACGCCGCTGGGCCTGCGCAAAATCGAATTCGGCAGCGGGGGTGGACGGTTACTGTTTAACCCGCAACCCAACATCGACCCGATGAAAATCATCACCCTGATTCAAAAACAGCCCAAGACTTACAAGCTTGATGGCAATGAAAAACTGCGTGTGGTGAAAGAATTGCCGGATGCCAATGCGCGTTTTACCGCTGTCGAACAGCTGCTCGATATGTTGACAACGTAAGCTGGTTACGCGGTCGCAGCAGGGTGCTAATTTCAAGGCGGTAGTCCGCTTGTCGCTAATTGGTTACACACCGTAGCGACGTCGACCACGGGGCTGTTCCACGCCGCATTGATTTTCATGGCAAGCAACTCCGGACCGCTTCTGATGGGCATGCTGCTGCCGGAGGTGAGGTCGTACATGATCACCCGCGCATCGCATAATTCCAGCAGCCGTGGCACGACCCAGCCGACGCGCGTTTTCATCCGATACTTATGGATGTTTGCGAAGAACACGCTGAAATCCGCATCGCCGTAGGGCACGATCAGCGCCTGCCCGCCATGACCGATGGCCGTAAATAAAAAACCGAGCGCAAACGAATACGCCGGAGGATATACGCTTGCGGCGCCGACGGGCCCGTGGGTCAGGATATTGGTGTTGTAGTCGATGGGGGTATCGGACTGTTGATACCAGAAACCTTGCGTCTGCGCCGGGTTTGCGGCAACGAATGACGTGGAGGTCGCGATCGGCAGGATGGTGTCGCCGTCGTCATGTGCGATCAGGAATTTTGACCGCAGGCGTGGGGCGAGCGCTGCGGCGGTGACGCGCGAGTAATTGGCGCCCGCGCTGCCCGGACGGCCGCCGGTGGTTACGAACAGGCGCCTGAGATAGGGTTCGTAGAAGGCGTCGTATTGCGGTCGGATTGTGGCATTGGTAAAGGTGGGAATGTCATTGTCGACAAATCTCACCCACTGTTCGAAGTCGATCACCGGCGCCACCGCTGCGACCGCCGCAGGAAGCGCATGAGCAGGCGCGTAAGCTGCGCCATAAATTGTCTCGAACCCGCCCCAGGATGTTCCTAAAACTCCGATGCGCGCGGTGTCGACATTACTTTGCGTTGCCAGAAATTGCAGGCCCGCGACCATATCCTGCACGTCATTCCACACACTGCCACCGGCGTAGAAGCGGCCGAACACGGTGAGCACGCCGAAGTTGTTGCGCAGGTAGATTTCGTTGCTGATCCCAACGAAGTCGGGGGTGAATTTTTCGTAGCAAATACTGCTGGGAAGGTTGGGCGGAACGCTCGGCATGTAATCCGGTCCATCCGTATCCGGGAAGCAGCCGTTCCCGCGCAGCGCCCAGCGTTGGTCCACAGCTTCCCCGGTCCAGTCGATGCCCGCGTAAGGTTCGGCCACGACTATCGTCGGCGTCGCGGCAGTTGTGCGCGGAGGAAACCATTGTGCGTAAGCGTAGCCGCCGTCGACGTTGGGCAGGCGCAGCAATTCGTAAGGCCATGCGCCGCCGCCCGAGCTTGTGTAGATACCGCGATGCAGAACTACAGTGTCGCCCGCGCCAGGGATAGGCGGT
>JANOOV010000370.1:0-2242 GCA_031421535.1 Gammaproteobacteria bacterium | reverse complement strand
CAGCGCCCGCATTGGCCTGGGTGATCACCCGAATGCGCGCGCCGAAATTCCGCAACACTTCCAGGCTGTTGTCGGTGGAGCCATCATCCACCACCAGAATTTCCGTGTGCGGGTAATCCTGAGCAAGCGCGCTGTCCAACGCGAGCGCGATATAGCGCGCGCAATTGTAAGAAGGAACGATCACGGAAATCAGCGCGGGTTGCGTCATGCTAGTAATCAGCGTCCGGTATATTCGTATGCGCCTGCGTCCAGACCACGCTGCGGGGTACGCGGCTTCATCATTCCCGACGCGAAATATTCGAAATGCGGCGTGAGATCAATCCCGCTCGCATCGCTGGGTTTCATGCCCGCATCGACCGCTTTGGAATCCCGCAGCAGGCGGTAATCAAACCGCATGCGGTCTACAAAACCGCTATCGATTTTCACATTGCCCTCTTGCCGCACGCTCGCGCACGCGATGTCTGCCTTGCCCGCGAACACGTTATTGAAAAGCATGCATGGAATATCCTTCGGCGCTTGTACGAACACACCGCTGTTGCGGTCGTTCACCAACGTGTTGTTCGCGACATACAACCGGCTGTCGGTGTACTGCACGCCTTCCGCACCATAGGCGATCAGCGTCCAATTGTCGGCATCCGCCCCCTTCTGGATAACGTTGCCCACCAGCACCACTCGTCCGCCATTGGGAACATCGACCTCGTAGCTGCCTCGTCCGCCCGCACCGTCCATCATGCGGCTGTATTCAATCCAGGTTTCGCGCGCGCGGCTCTTCACCTGATGACCGACCAACGCCTCTTGCAGCGTGCTGTAACGAATCTCCAGGCGCTTGATTTTGCCGACATAAATGTTGTGACTGCGCCCGTCACCGGCGCCGTTATGCGTGAACTCGGAATGCTCCACCGTGATGGTGCTGTCGCCGCGATCACCGGCCAATATGCCGTTTTCATTATTGGTAAATCGACACTGGCGTACCGTGAGGTCATTGCCTTCGGCGCGAATGCCCGCGCCGTTCATCCCCGACACTTTTGCGCCGGAGAACCCCACGTTTTCCACCCGGACACGATCACCCTTGATCACCCAGATCGCTTTACCCTCAGCGGCCTTGCCGTTGGCTTCGAGCTGCGCGCCCGCACCCAGGCCGCAAATCAGCACATCGTGCGCACGCCACACGGCGACATCGCCCTTGTAGGTGCCCGCCGCAATATCCACAACATCGCCGTTTTGCGCCGCCTCGGCCGCCGCGCCGGGCAACTCGTAGCGCTCACCGGGCCCCACGCGCAACACCCGGTCAGTGCGGTCGTTGTCGGCAATGGTGACCACAAAGTTGCGCCGCGCCACGGCAATCACATCGGACGCCGCCTCAAGTTCAATGGCGAGCGTTTCCGGGCACTCGGCCTCCTGATCATCGTTAATGCTCACGCTCAGCTTGAAGGTTTGCGTGTGGGGCGGAATGACCAGCACGGCGGAGGTTGAGTAATCGCGTTGATACTGCGCGCTGCCGCCAAAACGTAACGGCACGCGTAATTCCCTGGTATTGGGCGTCAGCAGGCGCATCGGAATCTCGATGGTTCCGGCATCTTCACCCACGCTCATGCGTTCCTGCTCAAACACGATTTGCACGGCAGACTGCGCGCGGTCACACCCCGTCGCACTGATCGCCAGGATAACGCCAAAGAGCCTGTTCAAGACCTCCCTGGAGGGATGCAGTGCAAGGCAAAATCGAACGATGATTCCCACCGCACTGGCTTTGTGCGGGGAGGGGGAGAAGCGGAGCATACATGGTGTATGTGAGCATTCTGAGTTCGATTTTAACGCCGCAATGCGCCCTTGAGCGAGATCATGAACAGGCTCTTATGTGTGTCAGCGAACGGAGCACCTCGGGCACGAGGGCTATGAATGCAAGAACCTGATAGCCGAGTGACGAACATGTGGGCAGAGCTTGCAGAGCCGTTTAAATCCCCGGGTAAGGAATACAACACACTCGAACAGCGCATCCAGAATTCGCATCGTCGCTGCGAAACACAGGGAGTGCGTCGTGATGTAGTTCGTATTCGCGACATCCTTGACGTCCAGGAATCGAAGCAGCTTGTCGATACGCACACTGGGTTGATTGCCTACGCCGAACAGCTATTCAATAAAGTATTTCAATCACTGAGCAACCAGAGAGCGTTGTTTATTTTGACCGACGCGCGGGCGCGCATTCTCGCGCTTTACTCGCGCCCGGCAATCATGATCGCCGCTG
>JANOOV010000369.1:0-7513 GCA_031421535.1 Gammaproteobacteria bacterium | reverse complement strand
GGGGATGACCGCCACCCAGAACACCGCACGGAAATCATTGGCCCACAGCAACATCAAACCGATGGCCAACAGCGGGCCGAGGAATGCACCCACGGTATCCAGCGCCTGACGTAGTCCAAACGCGGCACCTCGCAGTTCCGGCGGCGCAAGATCAGCGACCAGCGCATCGCGCGGCGCACCGCGAATGCCTTTGCCGACGCGATCCAGCAGGCGTGCCGTCAGTACCCAGCCAGTCGAGGTCGCCAGTGCGAACAGCGGCTTGGAAACCGCGCCCAAACCATAGCCCAACAGCGCCAGTGGTTTGCGTTTCTCCCAGCGGTCGCTCAACACACCGGAGAAAATCTTGACGATCAGCGCGGTTGCTTCGGCGCCGCCTTCGATCAGGCCGATTACCCAAACGCTGGTGCCCAGCACCGTGACCATGAACACCGGCAGCAGGCTGTGAATCATCTCCGACGAAATGTCCATCAGCAGGCTCACAAAGCCCAGCGCCCAGATGCCCAGTGGAATGCGTTGTAAGGTGCCAGGAGATTTATGCATGTCGATTTAATTCCCGCACAATGTAGGTCGGGTTACGACCGGAGGGCTAACTCGACCTACACAGCTCCAACAATGCGTCGGGGCGTGGCGATAAGCGATTCACGCTCCTGAACCTGGGTAGCAGCGCAACATTTGCAATATTACGTTTGCCCGTTCGCGTCAGAGTCTGACGAAGTAGGAGTTGAAATCCAGCACCATGGGCCGCGTTGCAGGGTTGTTGTCGGTGTCGTCGCCGAAGTACAGCTTGCTATCGATAATGGCGTATAGATCTAAGTGTGTAATAGCAGGAGAAAATTTAATGTCTAGCTCAGTCGCTCTGTTACCGGTCGATGTGGTAACGGAATTTCCGGTGATATAGGCGACAGAGTATGCAGAAGAACTGACCTCGGTGGTGCAGTTGCTATCGCTGTAGGCGCGCCTTGTTTTGGTAAACACACTCTCCTCGATTTTATACTCAATCTTGTCGTATAGGACGTCACCGCTTAGCTTGCAAATAGATCTCCACGTGCCCACCAAATCATTTGCCGCATTATTCTTTTTGTCATCGTGCCAACATCCAGACAATAACCCTAAGGCCAACAGAAACATCGTGAATTTTTTCATGTATTACCCCTTACACCCTCGTTTAAGGTAGACAGGCTATCCATATCAGATTTCGCCGAACACCATCGGTGCATGATGCAGATAATGCGCGGCGCGGCGTTTGGCTTCGATGTCTTTGTACACCGCTTGTGCGGCAGGCTCGGTGATTTTCAGATACTGCGCCAACTCACGTGCCGGAGCTTGATGAATATAGGCCCACAGCGCTACGTCCATCTGCGCGTACGGCAGGCCGAAGTAAAATTCGTCCTGGCCTTGCGCAAGGCTGTAGGTGTCGGTGGTCGGAACGGCGTTGCAAATCTCGGCAGGCAACTTCATGTGGCGCGCCAGCGCGTACACCTGAGTTTTGTAGAGATGCGCGATGGGCTTAACGTCGGCCGCGCCGTCGCCGTTCTTGACAAAAAATCCCTGATCGTACTCCAGCCGGTTGGGCGTGCCGGTCACGGCGTAGTTCAGGCGGTCGGCGTGAAAATATTCCAATGCTTTGCGGATGCGCTGTTTGTGATTGGTCGCAGCGACGATCTGTAAATATTCTTTCGGGTCAAGACGCGCTTCCTTGATCTCGCCCGCCGCAGTCTGAACCACCAATTTGAAGTGGTTGTATTCGCCTTCCAGGCCGCCGGTGAGCACGATTTTATTTTTCCAGCCCGCGCCGTACGCGGGAAACACCGCGCGAATCGCGTCGTCGCGCCATTGATAACAGCCGATGGCTTCGAGCACCGGAGCAATGTCTTGCAGCGTGTATTCAATGCCCAGATGTTCCGCGAGCAGTTTGCCGCGCTGGCTGCTGAAGGACGAGGAATCGCGTTCCGGTAACAACAAGCCGAATACTTTCTTCGGCCCGAGGGCGCGCACCGCAAGCGCAGCGCACACCGAACTGTCGATGCCGCCGGACATGGCGATCACCAGGCCGCGTTTGTGAAATTCCTTGGTTAACGCTGTGCGCAAACCCGCGCCGATGTGCTCGATCTGCGCGTCGTAGTCCAGATCGAATATCCGTTCGTTCAGTGTCATGACTTGGCTCCCGTTAAAAGAAAACGTTTAATTTTGCCCGAGGCAGTCTTGGGCAATTCGCTGGCGAACTCCACAATTTTAGGCACCTTGTACAGCGCCAGACGGCGATGGCAATGCGCTTGCACAGTGCGCGGCTCCAGCGCGTGACCTACGCGCGGCACGATCACCGCCTTGATAATCTCACCCAGAATTTCATCGGCCACGCCGACCACCGCCGCTTCGGCCACGCCTTCGAGTTCGAGAATCGCTTCTTCGATCTCCTGCGGGCTGATGCGGTGCGCGCCGGTTTTGATCATGTCCGAGCTGCGGCCATGAATGTAGAAATAACCGTCGTCATCCTGCCGCGCCAGGTCGCCGGTCTTGAGCCAGCCGTCGTCCAGTACGCGCGCCGTGGCTTCGGGATTATTCCAGTAGCCGGGCATGATATTTTCGCCGCGCACCCAGATCTCGCCGGTAGCGCCGCGCGCCACGCTCTTGCCGTGTTCGTCGCGCAACTCCATGGTCACGCCGGGAATGGCGATGCCGATCGCGCCGAGTTTTTCCTCCAGCTTTTCCGGCGGCAGATAGGCGATGCGCGCGGTGGCTTCAGTTTGACCGTACATCACGATGAAGCGCACCTGCGGCAGCGCTGCTTTGCAGCGTTGGATATGCGCGGGCGGCATCGCCCCGCCTGCTTGCGTCAGGTAGCGCAAGCTTGACAGATCATAATCGGACAGCTTCACGCGGCTCAGCAGTAATGCAAAAGTGGACGGCACTCCGGAAAATCCCGTGACGCGCTCCCGCGCCATCGTCTGCATCACCGCGTGCGGATAGGCCAGGCTGTTTTCCAGCACCAAACGCGCGCCCGTCGCCAGGTGTGTGTGCAGCACCGAGTTGCCGTAGGAATAATAAAACGGCAATACGTTGAGAATACTGTCGGCGGCGGCGAGCTTGAGGTAGGCGAGGATGGACTGCGTGTTCGCGTACAAATTGCCATGACTGAGCATCACGCCCTTGGGCGCGCCGGTGGTGCCCGAGGTATAGATGATTTGTGCGAGATCGGATGCGGTGACCGGCACGCAGTCCGTGCCACGCACCGCCGTGCCCAGCATCATGTTCCAGTCGGTGGTATCGACGTGCTCAGTGCGGTTGACGAGCATCACTCGGCACGTGCCACACTCCGGCAACAATGCAGCCAGCTCGGCATGCCGCGCATCGGCGATCAACCAGCTCGCGCCACTGTGGCGCAACCAGTTCGCCAAATCGCGCGCCTTGGCTTGGGTATTCAACGCCACCACCACACCGCCCGCAGCGAGCGTGCCGTAACAGGCCACCGCGTATTCCGGGGAATTTTCCAGCAACAGCGCGACACGTTCGCCGGTGCGTAAACCCTGCCCCTGCAAAAACGCATTAAGTGCCGAGACTTGGCCCCACAACGCGCCGTAGCTGATGCGCCGTTGCTGGTGGATGATCGCTTCGTTTTCGGGCGACCGCTCCACACTCGCGCGCAATAAATCGACCAGGGTCATGGAGCCTTGGTCTTGCGTTCCACGAAGCGCACGATGTTGCTCACCGAATCAAGATTTTCCGGAATCATTTCCGCGTCGCTGATGCGGATGCCGAATTTGTCTTCCAGGAAATAAATCACTTCCAACATGCCGGTGGAATCGATGATGCCTTTGGTGAGAAACGATTCGTCCACACCCAGTACGGCGGCATCGGTGGTGAAAAGAAAATTTTCCAGGACGTAGCTCTGGACTTGCTGTTCAACGGACATTAAAAGCCTCTCTGGTAGGGTGCGCCATGGGCACTGTTCTCGACAAATAAATGATGCCACGCCTGCGTGGACAAGATGCCCACAAACGCCATGCTGTCCTTGAAACCGATGGCGCGACCGGCGCGGGCTTTCTTCAACAACAGCCCGACCTTTTGCGCATCGAAATAACCATAGCGTTTAATCACGTCGTCCGCCAGCAGCGCATCCACATAAGCAAGCGCTGCTCCGTTGATAAAAAACGCCGGGATGTCCGGGGCGCGATACGGTTGTTTGCTCCGCGCGATGATCGACGTCGGCAACTCTTTTGTGAGCGCGCGCTTGAGCAGGTATTTCTCGTTGAGCACTTTCATTTTCAGGTGGGGATGAATGCGCGCGGCGAACTCGATGACGCGATGATCCAGAAACGGGAAGCGGCCTTCCACGGAATTAGCCATCAACATGCGGTCGCCCTGCGAACCCAGCAGGTAATTCGCCATCAGCACTTTCGCCTCAACGTATTGCGCACGATTGAAGGTGTGCCACTGCGCATAGTCGCGCGGCAGGTTTTGTTCCAGCAGCGCGAGCGGATCGGTGTTCAACCGCGCCTTGAATTCCGCCGAGTAAAACTGCTTGCACTGCGCGGTGGTATTCCAGCGCGGCAGATGGGCAAAGAACGTTGCGTTGGGCTGATCCAGTCCGGCGCCAAAAAATGCTTCACTGTAACTCTGCGCGCGCGCCGGATTGAACTCCAGATACGGATACAGGCGCTTGAGCAGCAGTGGCCGCCACCGCGACTTTGGCTGGCGCGCCCAAAAGCGCCGCAGCTTGGCTTCTTTGAAAATATCGTAGCCACCCAATACTTCGTCGGCGCCTTCGCCGGTGAGCACCACTTTCGCGCCGCGTGAATGCACCAGCCCCGACAACAACATCATCGGCACCGGTGCGGTACGCAGAATCGGTGTTTCGGTGTGCCAGATCGCACGCAGGAATTCCTGGCCGATATTCGCTTCCGTACACTGCACCTGATGATGTTGCACGCGCAGGTGTTCGACCATGCGTTGTTGATGCACGCCTTCGTCGAGCTGCTTGTCGCTGAAGCGAATCGAGTAGGTTTCCGGCATGATGCCGTTGGCGCGGATCAAGGTTGCCAGCACTGCCGAGTCCAGCCCGCCGGACAAATACGCACCCACCGGCACATCGGCGCGCAAGCGGATGCGCGTAGCATCGCTCAGCAGTGCGCGCAATTCCTCCGCCTGCTGTTCGAGCGGCGCGCGGTGGTAGTCGTCATCGGTGGGGTAGCGCCAATCCCAGTAGCGCTGTTTGCGCACGCCACCTTCCCGCACGATCAGTATTTCGCCGGGCAGAAGTTGCCGCACGCCTTCGAACATGGTGGTGTCGCCCTGCGTGGACCAGAATGTCATGACCTGATCCAGCGCCGCCGGATTGAGTGTGGGCGTGCGTCCCAGCACCGGCAGCAAGGCTTTTATTTCCGATGCAAACATCAGGCGGCCGTTCTGTTCGGCATAAAATAACGGCAGGATACCGGTGCGGTCGCGGCACAACACCAGCTGCCGCTGGTTTTGGTCCCACAGCGCAATCGCAAACTGGCCGTTGAGGTGTTGCACGAAGTCGGCGCCGTAGTGTTCGTAGAGATGCACCAGCACTTCGGTATCGCTGTGCGTATAAAAACGGTGTCCCTGGCCTAGCAAAAATTCCCGCAACTCGACGTAGTTGAAAATCTCGCCGTTGAACACCACCCACACGGTTTCATCTTCATTGTGAATCGGCTGCGCGCCACCCGCGAGGTCGATGATGGACAGACGCGCATGCGCTAAACCCAAGAGCCCATGCATGTAAAAACCGTCTCCGTCCGGCCCCCGGTGGCGCAATGCGGCGACCATGCGCGAAAGTTCTTCACGCGCCGGTGGGCGACCGCTGTCATACGCCAGGATTCCCGCTAAACCGCACATTGTTTGGTGGCCATTAAATTTTTAGACATGAGGAAATCTGCGCTGCATCATTATCGCCGCCATACCGCGTTGACCACCGGTTTGGGTATGAATGTTTTGAGCCAGGCGAGGCGGGAAAATACCGCCGGATCGTAATCGCGAGCCTGCTGGTATAGCGCACGCGCCTCGCGCATCTCCAGCGCTAAAAACCGCAAGTAAGCTAAGCTGAAATAGTGACCCGCCAACTTGCGGCGCAGCGTTATTACTTCTTCGGCACTGAACACAATCATACCGCGCGCCAGATTCGCGCTGTGCGCTGCAATCGTGCCGCGCACATAAGCTTCCGAATCTTTGGTGATGCTCACGTCATGATGCCGGTAATACGCAAGCGGCTGGTTGACGTAGCCGATCTTCGTGCGCAATGCCAAGCGAAACCATAAGTCGATATCCTCACCGATCACAAAATTTTCGTCGAACCACACTGTCTCCTGCTGCAACACACGCCGCCGCATGAATACCCCCTGTGTACTCAAACAGGTGAAGCGCGTGGACATGAAACGATAAAAACTGTCCCTGCAACCGTACACGTCCTCGACGAGTTTTTCGAGATGCGCAGCGGCTGCATTCACAAAATCGCGATCACGCAGATAACACGCATTCTTGGGGTCGTAGGGATCAGTGGTGAACTGCACCACGTCGCAAAATACAATATCCAGCTCCGGGTGGTCTTGTAGCGCCTGCAACTGGCGGGCGATTTTCTCCGGGTGATAAAGATCGTCTGCGTCGAGGAATGCGACGAATTCACCACGCGCCTCACGCAAGCCACGATTGCGCGCGGCGGCGGGCGTGCCGGAATTGCGCTGCGTAAATACGCGGATGCGCAGGTCGTGTGCCGCTTGGGCTTGTGCGATGTGCCGCGTAGCGTCGGTCGATCCATCATCAACGACAATAATCTCGATATCGCGTTCGCTTTGCTCGCGCAGGGATTGCAATGCTTCCGCGAGATACGTGGCGCAGTTGTATGCGGGGACAATGATCGAAACAGTCATGGCGCACCCGTTGATTTATTCAGATGATGAGCCCGACGTGCGCACCGGTGCGTGGAATGACCAGAAGTAATTGCCGAAAAAATTCCAGAACAGGATGACGGCTGCGGCGCCCACCTGCACCAGCAGATACGGCCAGGACATGACCGATGCGCCAAAATACATGATGGCAGCGTTGCCCAGCATGCCCGTCGTGGACACGATAATGAACTTACCGGCGGCTTCAACATGCGGCTTGGCGCTGTTGAAGGTTAATCTGTAGTTCAGCAAATAACTCGTCGCCACGCTGATCAGGGAGCCGACCACCGTGGCGGGTATGGGCGCAACTGTAAAGCCCTCCACCAGCAGAATCAGCACGCAGAAATGAATCGCCGTGACGATGACGCCCACCAGTGCAAACGCTGTGAATTTTTTTCGCAATTTCCGCAAATGCCTTTTCCTAGCAACCTGTCGAACTTAGGATGGCGGGGCTGCAACAGTGGGAGAGCGGTCTATAACAGCGCAAATTTTCGTTAAATAGGCCAGCTATTCGCCTCACTATGCGCCGCTTCATCTCGCTCCCCCACTGTTCCGGCAATTGCTCCATGCATTGCCCTACCTCGTGCATCCATGCACTTGTCGCTCCACAC
>JANOOV010000368.1:0-1740 GCA_031421535.1 Gammaproteobacteria bacterium | reverse complement strand
AATGCAAGGCGCGGAAAAAAGTATGAAACTCCATGTCCTCCGCAGTCAGCTCGGCACAGGGATCGCATTCATTCCTCCCATGGGTTGATGACGGGCACGCCGACGGCGACAAACGGCGCGGTATCTCGCGTTGCTACGATGAATCCATGTGCGGCTGCGATTGCGGCAATCTGACCATCCGCTACGGAAACGAGGCGACCACTGGCCCGCGCGCGGCCAACCAATGGCGCATACGCCATCGCGGCCTGCTGGTCGAACGTGAGGATGCGTGATCCGAACAGCCTCACCACCAGTTCGCTCAATGCAACGTCAAGGCCTTCTTTGCGCTTGCCGTCTGGCAGGATCTCAATGCCAACCAGCAGTTCGGAAAGGCTCGTCGTCGTCAGATACAGTGTCTCGGCCGCCTGCTGGTCAAGCCAAGCTGAACGGCGGGATTGCCATTGGGCTTCATCGGCTCCGAAACGACGTTCGTATCCAGGACGATCATTCGAACACGGCCGGATCAGTCGGCGTTTGATCGCGGGTAACGTTGAGATCGCCCCCCACAAACCGTCGCCCAAAAGCGGCGAGTTCTGATCCGATTTTGACGGGCGTCTTGGGGCGCACTGCCTCTTCCAGAATTTCCCGGATTTCAGCCTCAGTGCTACGCCCATGCTGAGCGGCACGCTGCTTGAGCGCTCGATGCGTCTCTTCAGGCAGATTGCGAACCGTGACGACAGACATTTGACCCCACTCCTTAAATTTTAACGAGCAGTCAATGCTAGCATAGCTTTAAAAATGACTTCAAATAGAACCCGTCACCGCAGATCGCCTCATCGTTGAGGTGTCGGACCCTGCCCTTACTTGCTGCTCTTGGTCGGTGGTAATCGCGGCAAACAATAAGACTGGAGGTAGTTTTGAAAAGATTCTTTCAATTCAGGATGCTTGAGCGCGTATTCAACCGTGGCCTGCAAATATCCCAGCTTGCTGCCGCAGTCGTAGCGTTTGCCTTCGAAGCGATGCGTCATCACCGTTTCGTGGGCCAGTAATTTCTCGATCGCATCGGTAAGCTGAATCTCGCCGCCCGCGCCGCGCGTGTTGGTCTCGATCAAGTCAAAAATGCGCGGCGTGAGAATATAGCGCCCAACCACGGCAAGATTGGACGGTGCTTTGCTGGGGTGTGGTTTTTCAACAATCGTCTCGATTTTCGCCTGCCGACCTTGCACATCCTTGACGCTCACGATGCCATATTTGTCGGTATCCTCATGCGGAATTTCCTCTACACCTAACACGCTACAACTGTGTTTGCTGTAGATATCGACCATCTGCTCAAGACAATTCTTCGGCTGCGCATCAATCAGGTCATCCGCCAAAATGACAATAAACGGCTCGTCGCCGATCAAAGGCTTGGTGCACCACACCGCGTGACCCAGCCCCAACGCTTCCGCCTGACGCAGATACACGCAGGTCACATTGGCCGGAAGGATATTCTGCACCTGCTCCAGCAACTTGGTTTTGCCGCGCTGCTGCAATTCGACTTCAAGCTCATAGGCCTTGTCAAAATGATCCGGAATCGCACGCTTGTTGCGCCCGATAACAAAGATCAACTCCGTGCACCCCGCCGCCACCGCCTCTTCCGCCGCATATTGAATCAGCGGCTTGTCAACAATAGGCAACATTTCCTTGGGATTGGATTTAGTGGCGGGCAAAAACCGCGTCCCCATACCGGCGACGGGGAAAACAGCTTTAGTAATTTTTTTT
>JANOOV010000367.1:0-4852 GCA_031421535.1 Gammaproteobacteria bacterium | reverse complement strand
GGAGGAAACCATTGTGCGTAAGCGTAGCCGCCGTCGACGTTGGGCAGGCGCAGCAATTCGTAAGGCCATGCGCCGCCGCCCGAGCTTGTGTAGATACCGCGATGCAGAACTACAGTGTCGCCCGCGCCAGGGATAGGCGGTGGATCGCCGCCGCCGCCACCACCACCACCACCGCTATCGCAAGCAGCCATGACCAGCAGCATTGCGATCACCGCGAAACCGTCGCGAAAGCATGGCGTCGTCATAGGCTGGTTCTACTGGCGTGCGTGATATCGATCATGCAGAAGTGCGCTCACTGAACAGTTGCAATCTGATACCTGCTGGTACTTCTCAAGTGTTGTTTCATCCGGGCGAGTCGAGTTAAATAGGCATCCCGTTTTCGTGACGCGCGCCGACCATGCTTCGGACACTAGCAAAGTTACTACAGGTATTAAACTCGGAAACCGCGCCGGGCCAGATCAGCTTGGGTTTGGCGTTGGGAATGGTGATGGGCTTCACACCCTTTTTTACGCTGCACAATCTACTGGTGTTGCTGCTGGTGCTGGTGTTACGCGTAAACGTGTCGGCGTTTTTGCTTGGGTTTGCACTGTTTGCCGCGTTGGCCTATGCGCTCGATCCACTGTTCCACCAACTGGGCATGGCGCTATTGCGCGCGGAGGCGTTGCAAGGTGTGTGGACGGATTTGTACAACACGGTGATCGGTCGCCTGGAGCATTTCAATAACACGGTGGTGCTGGGCAGTTTCAGCGTGGCGTTGTTGTTGTTCGCGCCACTGCTGTGGCTGGCGAATCGACTGATCACGCATTACCGCACACATGTGCCCGCATGGTTCAGGAACAATCGCTTGGTCATGTTGTTCAAGGCGAGCCATTTTTATACGGCGTATCAATCGGTATCGCGCGTGGCGCCGCCATGACGCGCTGGATTCGTGGCTGGGGCCTGGCGGTGTTTGTGCTGCTCGTCGCGATGCTGGCGGGGGGCGCGATGTTATATGCCGACCGGCTGGTCAAGAGCGCGGTGGAATCAGTCGGCAGCAGCGCCAATGGCGCCAAAGTCGAGCTGCAGAGCGCAAGCTTGTCATTTAACCCGCTGGGGTTTGCGTTGACCGATTTACAAGTCACCGACGCGCACGCGCCGCTGCGCAACGTGGTGCAAATTCAGCGCATCAAATTTGCGCTCGACGGCTATGCGTTGCTGCGTCGCAAAGTGGTCGTAACCGATTTGAACGCGGAAGGGGTGCGCACCAATACGCCACGCGCAAGCTCGGGTGCGCTGCCGCAAGTACCGGCACCTGCGCCTGAAGTGAAGAAGACCGGCCCGTTGGACAGTTTTTCATTTCCGCAGGTGGATTTTCCCGACGTAAAACAATTCATGGCCGACAATGAATTGGCATCGACCCAACTCGCCGGACAATTGCATCACGAGCTGGATCAAGCCAGGCAGCACTGGAACACCCGTCTGGCTGAGTTGCCCGACGGCGCTGCACTGAAGGATTACGCTGCGCGCATTCAACAGGCCAGGCCGAATCGCACCGGTAATGCGCTGCAGGATGCGCAAGAAATCGCCGCAAGCATCCAGCGCTTGCAAGCGCTGCGCGATGCGATCGGCAAAGACGTCGAATACATCAATACGGCCGGGCAGGCGTGGGATGCCGATTGGGCGACGTGGGCGCAGCATGCAAAAGAATTGCTCGCGGCGCCGGGCGCGGATATTGACTTTTTAAAGGGAAAATACTCGCTCGACACCAAAGGTTTCGCAAACGCCAGCCACGCGCTGTTTGGCGGTCAGATCGCCCAATGGACAGACACCGGTTTGTACTGGTACGACAAGGCCAAGCCCTTGCTCGCCGACCGCCGCGTCGAGCAAGCGCCGCAACGGGTGCGCGGCAAGGGCATTGACGTGCGTTTTGCGGAGCGCGATCAATTGCCGGAGTTCCTGATTCGCAGCGCCAAGCTCAGCCTGGAAGTTCCCGCCGGAGTGCTGCGCGGTGAGATACGCAACATCACCAACGATCAAGTCACGCTCGGGCACCCGCTCACGTTTAATTTTTTCGCCGAGAAAATGCCGGGGATTCAAGACCTCGAACTGGAAGGCGTGTTTAACCATGTGGCGCCCGGCGTAGCGGTGGACAGCACCCGCCTCAAGGCGCACGGCATGACGATCCGCCGCTTCGATGTATTACGCCAGCCGCGTTTCCCGTTGGTATTGAGCGACGCCACCGTGGATCTGGACGCGACCGTGCAATTAAAAAACGGCGTGTTGCAGGGCGACCTGAGTGCCGGTTTTAAAACCGTCAAGCTTGGCTCCGACGTAAAAAATCCGTCTGGCGAACTGGAAAAAATCCTGGTTACCACATTGGCCGACGTGCGCCGCTTCACGCTTAAGGCGCACCTGCAAGGCACGCTGCAAAGTTATGACGTGAAGCTGCATTCCGATCTTGACACGCGGTTGCGCGACGCCATGAACAAGCAATTCCGTGCGCGCGTCGACACGTTTGTCGCGCAGCTCAAGGCGCAGCTTGATGCAAAAGCGCAGCAGGCCCGACGCGAACTGGATACCAAATTCAGCGACTTGAAAGGCATCGGCGGCGCCATCGATCAACGCCGCAAACAAGCCGACGATATACAGCAAAACGCCGAACAGGAATTACGCGCGGCGGCGGACAAGGCCGGGCCGCCGGTGGATGCACAAAAACAATCGGCCAAAGATAAATCGAAGCAAGTAACCGACAAGTTAAAAGTCCGGTTACCGGATCGGCTAAGGTAGGCCAAAGAACCCAACGACATGTTTGTCAGGCGACAATTGACAACGCCGCCGTACTGGCGCACCTTCTCGCGCCGTGCATCGGGCACGAATTTCCTTGGAACGAAGACGCATCGCTATGAGCAAAACCTACGACGCCGCTGCGATTGAAGTACTGGTGGGCCTGGAGCCGGTGCGCAAGCGCCCGGGCATGTATACACAGACCGAGCGGCCCAACCATCTGGCGCAAGAAGTCATCGACAATAGCGTGGACGAGGCGATGGCCGGTCACGCGAAGAACATCGACGTGGTGCTGTACAAAGACGGCTCGCTGCAAGTCGCCGACGACGGGCGCGGTATGCCGGTCGACCTGCATCCGGTTGAAAAAATTTCCGGTGTGGAAGTGATCCTCACGCGGCTGCACGCGGGGGGCAAATTTTCTAATTCCAATTATCAGTTCTCCGGCGGCTTGCACGGCGTGGGCGTGTCGGTAGTCAATGCGTTGTCGAAGCGCCTGGAAGTGTGGATCAAGCGCAACGGTCAGGAATACCACATGACCTTCGGCGACGGCGCGAAAAAATCCGAACTGAAAGTCGTCGGTGAAGTGGGCAAGCGCAACACCGGTACCACGTTGCGCTTCTGGCCCGATCCTAAATATTTCGATTCGCCGAAAATCGCCGCGCCGAAGTTGAAGCACGTGCTGCGCGCGAAGGCGGTGTTGTGCCCAGGTTTGAAGGTGTCGTTTGTTGACGAGAACACCGGCGAGAAAGACGAATGGTTTTATGAATACGGGTTGCAGGACTACTTGCTCAGTGAGCTGCACAATCTGCCGGTGTTGCCCGATACGCCATTCATAGGCAGCTTCGCAGCGACTAACGAAGCCGTCGATTGGGCGCTGGTGTGGTTGCCGGAAGGCGGCGAACCGATTGCCGAAAGCTACGTAAATCTGATTCCGACCACGCAAGGAGGGACCCACTCGAATGGTTTGCGCACGGGCTTGACTGAAGCACTGCGCGAGTTTTGCGAGACGCGCAGTCTGCTGCCGCGCGGCATCAAGCTCGCGCCGGAAGATGTGTGGGAAAAAGTCAGTTACGTGTTATCTGTCAAGATGAGCGACCCGCAATTTTCCGGGCAGACCAAGGAACGCCTGACGTCGCGCGAAACGGCGGCGTTTGTATCCGGCGTGGTGAAAGACACGCTCGGCATCTGGCTCAATCAAAATCTCGATCAGGGCGAGCGCATCGCCGAGCTGGCGATCAACAGCGCGCAAAACCGTCTGCGCGCGGAAAAGAAAGTGGTGCGCAAAAAAGTCACCAGCGGACCCGCCTTGCCCGGCAAGCTGGCGGATTGTTCGTCGCAGGACTTGTCGCGCACCGAATTGTTTTTGGTGGAAGGTGACTCAGCGGGCGGCTCGGCCAAGCAGGCGCGTGATCGCGAGTTCCAGGCCATCATGCCGTTGCGCGGGAAAATTCTGAACACCTGGGAGGTCGATGCCAACGAAGTGCTGGGCTCGCAGGAAGTGCATGATATTTCCGTGGCGGTGGGCGTGGACCCCGGCTCCGACGATTTGAAAGGATTGCGCTACGGCAAAGTGTGCATCCTCGCCGATGCGGACTCCGACGGGGCGCACATCGCGACATTATTATGCGCACTGTTCGTGCGGCACTTCCGGCCACTGGTCGCCGCCGGTCACGTGTACGTTGCGATGCCGCCGCTGTACCGCATCGACGTCGGCAGCCACGTGTTTTACGCACTCGACGACGCTGAAAAGCAAGGCGTGCTCGATCGCATCGCCGCAGAAAAGCTGCGTGGAAAAGTCAACGTCGTGCGCTTCAAAGGATTGGGCGAAATGAACCCGCCGCAATTACGCGAAACGACGATCTCGCCCGACACGCGCCGCCTGGTGCAGCTCACCATCGAACCCGGCGACGACACCAATCAACTGATGGATATGCTGCTGGGGAAAAAACGCGCGTCGGACCGCAAGGCGTGGCTGGAGCAGAAGGGCGATTTGGCGACGGTGTAGGGGAAAGATCAGTAGCTCTATTCCCGATGCAACACCTCATCGATGACGTTGCGCTTCAAATGCGGCGCAAACAGTTCGATGAAC
>JANOOV010000366.1:0-4154 GCA_031421535.1 Gammaproteobacteria bacterium | reverse complement strand
CAAAAAGGCTCACCGTTTTCGGTGGGCCTTTTTGATTGGCGCCATTCGCAGAGATTCGAACTCCCGACAACCTTGTCAGAATCAGTCGCTCACAATCCGATTGCGCCCGGTGCTCTTGGCACGTAGCAACGCTTGCGCGGCGCGCTTGAGAAATTCTTCAGTGCTTTCGCCTTTGTGAAAATTAGTGACGCCGATCGAAAGCGTGATCGCGCCGATGCGGTCTTTGGTTGAGCGGCGGCGCAGGCTTTGCGAACTGACCGCTGTCTGAATATTGGTGGCCACCGACATGGCGCCGAATAATCCGGTGCCGGGCAACAGCACAATGAACTCGTCGCTGTCGAAGCGACAGGAAAAGTCACGACCGCGCACGCATTGCTTGATGTTGCGCGCCACGAAACGCAGGATTTCGTCACCCACCATGCGGCCGTGCATATCGTTGTAGCGCTTGAAGTAGTCAACATCGATAAACAGGAAACATAAATCGGCATTGGCTTCTTCGGCGTGCGCGACGGCATGCGCAAGCTCCAGATCAAACGCACGGCGATTGCCCAAGCCGGTTAACGCATCGCTGGTCGCTTCTTCGCGCACGCGTTCCAGGTCTTTGCGCAACTGCTCCACCGCTTGCGCACCGACTTGCAGGTTTTTTTCGAGAGTAACGCCCAACTGTTCCATCGCCTCGGTTTCCTTTAACAGGTTCGTGACGATCTCGCGTATTTTGTCACGTCCAGCGCCCTGTATGGAACGCCCGGCATATTGCTGCAAAATTCCCTTGTAGCGGCTGGTCTCGCCACCAGCATCCAGAATGTGCTGCAACAACTCCGCGAGCACGCCGCGCAGGCTTTCGCGAATCTGTGCAAGCTCCGTGGAATCGGTGGGGGCGAGAAAACGCTTGTACAAATCCTCACACATCTCCAATGGAACTGTAGCGTTTTGACCGAGAATATCGTCGATGGCCTGCTTGAGATTGCTGTTCTGCCCCGACACGTATTCGTACCACACCGCGTAGTTCATCGGATCGGTGGGGATTTTGAACTTGCTCATCAACGGCAAAGCCAGGCGGGTAAATTCGGCAGCTTTTTCGGTATCGTCGCTGTAATGCTGCACGTGCTACCCCTTCTGCGAGGTTGAAAATATTCTGTTTAGATCGCGCGGCGTGGCAAAAAGAAAAACTCGCCGGACTCATGGCCCGCATGACGAATCGGTGCATATTGCGGGACTTGACCAATTTGCACCGCGATGGGATGCGTGGCAAGACGCGCCGACACTTCGTTATACAGGCGCTGCCCTTCCAGCACCGATTTATTTTCCTGCAGCACTTGCAGGAACACGGTCGCGAACAGCGAATGCGCACCACCGCCGCTGTCGGCAACCGGCTGCAAGCCACCCGAGGTTAACGCCACCCGCGCGCGCGATTTTGATACCGCACGCAGCCAGCTCAGCCGGTCGAGATCAGAAAGATTCGTATTGAATTGCGGCACAGCAGTGCGCGTCAGGGCACCCGAATAACACGAGTCCGCAATCACCAACACGCGCTTGGCAGGCAATGCGTTGATGATGTCTGTGATTGCATGATTCGGTATCCACTTACGCTTGTCCTTCAGGTCCGCATCCACCGGCAACCAGTAACCGACCCCTTTGTCTTTATCGAGTTCGCCGTGCCCGGCGTAATAGATCAGCAAGTTATCTTTGCTGGTCAGCTTCTGACCGAGCCGATTCAACGCCGCAAGCAACGCATAGCGATTGGCGTTCATCACCGTTGTGGTTTTATAGCCGTACTGCTGACTCAACACCTCGGCGACGGTCTTGGCATCATTCATCGGCGTCGCCAGTTTTGGATACTGGGTGTAATTGTTGTTACCGATCACCAGTGCGTAGTTGTGGCTCTCGTCGTTACCCGTGCTGCTCGCCACCACCGCATCGGGAATCGGTCCTTTCGCCCACACCAGGGAAAATTCAAGCTCGGTGCGCTTGTCCTGATTGTCTACCGCCACCAGGCGCACCAGCGTGCGTTCTTCATTCAGCGGCAGCAACACACGGAACACACCCTGCGCATTAAGCTTCTCGACATTTTTGTTCACCATAAAGGTTTTCACCCCCGCCGACGCTTGCACGCGGCCAATGACTTCACGCGTTTTGCTGTCCGGCGGCACGGCGATGGTTGCCGATACGCCGCGCAAATTTATCAGCGATGGACTGATCAGTTGAATGGACGGACCGGCCAGTGCAATTTTGAATGGCTGTGCCTGCAAGCGCGCCAATTCATTTTTGTAGTTATCGATATCGGCGCTCAGGCTCGCCACTTCTTTGCGGCGCTTATCCAGCTCCTGCTCGACTTGCTTAAGCTTGTTTTGAGCTGCGGCGGTGGGCATTTTTTTTGCCAGCTCCTGGCGCTCCTGATCGATTTTTTTTGTTTTTGATTCCAGCTCACGGCGCTGGTCTGCCACCTGGCTTTCGGCCAACTCCATCTGTCCGTGCAGCGCCTGGACTTTTTGTTTATCGCCTTCCAGACCATCTTTCAATGCACGCTGCTGTTCCGCACTATTGGCCGTGTCGCTGTCCAGTGCGGCGACAAATTCAATCGGTGTGTCGCTCAACCCGGAGGCGTCACGATATAAATTCAAGGCCGCCACGAGATTTTGTTTCACGCCCAAACCACGCTCGTACAAATAACCCATATTCAGCTTGGCGCGCGCATAACCTTGGTCGGACGCCTTTTGATACCACTGCAACGCGAGCGCGTAATCAGGCTGCAAACCCAGACCTTTTTCGTAAATTTCGCCCACATAAGTTTGCGCAACCGGATCGCCTTCCTGCGCGGCGGCTATCCATACCTTCAGCGCACTACCGGCATTGGCCTGATCGTAGGCAACGTATTCGCCGCCGCGATTCTGGCAGTTCAGCGCCGTGAGTTTATCGGGGCGCCGGGGCGTGACATAAGTCGCGCCGGTACCAAGTTTTTTGATCTGACCCGGCAACAGGCAATCGACGACCAATAATTTATCAGCTTCGCTGTCGTCGCCGGTATCGGCGTTGATGATGTGATTTCCGCCCGGCGCGCAGCCCAGCAAAACAATCAACGCCAGCAGGGAAAAATAACTGTTTCGCAGCATCCTTTCACGCATCCTTATTTTTAGAGAAATACCATGCGGGCCATTGTACACAACGCACACCAGCCAACCTATCCTCGAAAGCCTGCGTCACAGGGCGTCGGTTGTTATCATGCGGTATTGCGCACCAAGCAACAGCTCACCGGCATTCAATACCCGGTGCAATTTTGTCAAATAACCTTGCGCCGGTTCCGTGCGCACGGTCATAGCGCCCAACGACTCACGCGTAGCCAGCACCACCACCATTGCATCGCCATACGGCGCCTGCACCTGCCAGGCCCCCGGCGATTTTCCGCTGACCACCACGACACCCGGCGCGACGCGTGGGTTAGTTTGCGCAGGCTCCGGATAAATGTGCACGACACTGCCGTCATCACGATATAAATCCACGTAAATATACGACGGCTCACCGGGTGCATTGACCTCAATCACCACCGGATCACCCGCACGCAATTGCGTTAACGATTCGAATTGCATGGGCGCCGCGCGTGCAACCAGCGCTGCGGCCTCACAAAAGGGCCAGGGCAAGACTTCGACTTCGTAGGTCACGTTGTTCAAGCCGTCGAGCTTGTCCACTGCGTCCATTAACGCCGACAAATCCTCCTGACGCACATGCCCGCGAATGATCACGGCATTATTGTCCCCGACCGTCGCGTCGAGCTGCGCACAGCGGTAGCCCGCCAACAATGCACCGAGCACGGGTGGCTGAATGCTTGGCGCGATTTGCGCAATGGGTTTTTCCGGCAACGCCGGAGCTTGCATGGTGGGCTGCGGCGCACGGGTAAGCACCACGGCCAGCATACCCAGCGCAAGTACACCCACAAGGGCGAGCACCATGCGCCGCCTGTTCCCCGGCATTGCCACAAATCGTGCTTGACCTTCACGCACCTGACGCAATGCAATCAATAACTCCTGCGCCGACTGAAAACGCGCCGCCGGATCTTTGGCCAGCAAGCGATCAATACTGGTGGTCAGTGCGCTGGGCACACCGCGCACCACGTCACCCAGCGGACGCGGCTTTTGATGTGCGATTTGATACGTTAACGC
>JANOOV010000365.1:0-3075 GCA_031421535.1 Gammaproteobacteria bacterium | reverse complement strand
CGCGTAGCGCTACCTGACAGCAATACACGGTAAACCAATGCGCATTCACCTCATTGCCGTCGGTCAACGCATGCCCGCGTGGGTCGCGCAGGGCTACGACGAATTCGCCAAGCGGTTGCCGCACGAATGCAGCCTGCAACTGGTGGAGATCGCCGCGCAGAAGCGCGGCAAAAATGTCGACGTGCAGCAGGTGCTGTACAAGGAAGGCGACAAAGTTCTGGCTGCGATTCCCAAAGGTGCACGCGTATTGGCCCTGGACGTACTGGGAAAAGCGTGGAGTACCGAGGAATTGGCGCACGAGCTTGACAGTTGGCTGCACGGCGGCAGCGATGTCGCGTTGCTGATCGGTGGTCCGGAAGGTCTGGACGCCCGTTGTATCGAGCGCGCGTCGCAACGCTGGTCATTGTCGCGACTGACGTTGCCGCATCCGCTGGTGCGCGTGGTGCTGGCCGAGCAGTTGTATCGCGCGTGGACTATTTTGAAGAATCATCCTTATCATCGTGGTGACTGAGGCAGTCGGCTGCCTCAGCACCCCGCGCAATGTGAAAGAACACGCGGCGGAGAAATGAATATCACGCCCTACCACGCCAAATATTTCGCCCACGAACTCACTAAACGTTGCCCGTCCGACAGCATCGGCAAGCTGGCCGCATCGCTGTCCGACGCGCAGGTGGACCTCAACCCGCACCAGATCGACGCCGCGCTATTTGCGTTTCGTTCGCCGCTTTCCAAGGGTGCAATCCTCGCGGATGAAGTCGGATTAGGCAAAACCATCGAGGCCGGAATCCTGCTGTCGCAGAAGTGGGCCGAGCGCAAACGCAAGCTGCTCATTATTGTTCCGGCGAATCTGCGCAAGCAGTGGAACCAAGAGATGGCCGACAAGTTTTTTCTGCCGTCCGTCATTCTCGAAGCGCGCTCGTTCAACGAGCGTATCCGTAGCGGCAACCTCAACCCGTTCGACCAAGCGGACATCGTCATCTGTTCGTACCACTTCGCGCGCGGCAAAGACGTTTACATCAAACAGGTGAAGTGGGATTTAGTCATCGTGGACGAAGCGCACCGCTTGCGGAACGTGTACAAGCCCACCAATCGCATTGCTAACGCCATCAAGCTGGCGATTGCCGACGCGCCGAAAGTGTTGCTCACCGCCACGCCGTTGCAAAATTCGCTGCAAGAGTTGTATGGCCTGGTCAGCATCATCGACGACTACACCTTCGGTGACCTGAAAAGCTTCAAGGCGCAGTTCGCGACGCTGCGCAGCGACGAAGACTTTGCCGCACTGCGGGCACGCATCCAACCGATTTGCCAACGCACGCTGCGGCGGCAGGTGCTCGAATACATCAGCTACACCAATCGCATTCCGATTACCGAAGAGTTCTATCCCACGGCGGAAGAGCAGCGTCTTTACGATCTGGTGTCCGATTACTTGCAGCGCGACACGCTTTACGCACTGCCCTCCGGTCAACGCCAGTTGATGACGTTGATTCTGCGCAAACTGCTGGCGTCGTCGACCTACGCGATCGCGGGCACGCTGGAGGTTTTATCGAACCGGCTTGAGCAAACATCCAGGCAGAATGCCGCACCCGACGCGACCGCCGAAGATGTCGCTCCCGACTACGAGACCGTTGACGAACTCGAAGAGGAATGGGGCGACGACGATGAGTCCGCCGCGAAAGAGAAAAAGGTTTACACCGCCGACGAGCTGACGCAGATGCGCGAAGAGAGCGCGCTGCTCAAAGAATTCAAAACGCTCGCGCAGTCGATCATCAAGAACTCCAAGGGCGAAGTGCTGATGACGGCGCTGAACAAAGGCTTTGCCAAGGCGCGCGACATGGGCGCACCGGAAAAAGCCATCATCTTCACCGAATCCACGCGCACGCAGGAATACCTGCGGCAGATTCTGGAAAATTCGCAGCATGCCGGAAAAATCGTGTTGTTCAACGGCACGAACAGCGATGCAAAGTCGAAAGACATCTATCGTCGTTGGTTGCAACGACACGCGGATACGGATCGCGTGAGCGGCTCGCCCAGCGCCGACATGCGCGCCGCGCTGGTGGATTATTTCCGCGACGAAGCCACCGTCATGATCGCCACCGAAGCGGCGGCCGAAGGCATTAACCTGCAATTCTGCTCGTTAGTGGTGAACTACGACTTGCCGTGGAGTCCGCAACGCATCGAGCAGCGCATCGGACGCTGTCATCGCTATGGCCAGAAATACGACGTGGTCGTGGTCAACTTTCTGAACAAGGCCAACGCCGCCGACCAGCGCGTGTACGAATTACTCGCCGAGAAATTTCAACTTTTTAGCGGCGTATTCGGTGCCAGCGACGAAGTGCTGGGCAGCATTGAGTCCGGCGTCGATTTCGAAAAACGCATCGTGCGGATTTACCAAACCTGCCGCACGCCGGAGCAGATCGAATTCAACTTCAATCAACTGCAAAAGGAAATGGAAACGCAGATCGACGAAAAGATCATGCAGACGCGCCAGAAACTGCTGGAGAATTTTTCCGAGGAAGTGCACGAGAAGCTCAAATTGAAGCAGAAGGAAAGTAACGAATATCTGAGCCGGTACGATCAGTGGTTATGGCAGATCACGCGCTATTTCCTGCGCGGCCATGCCCGCTTCGAACAAGACCGCAACGCCTTCGTGCTGGAACGTAATCCGTTTCCCGAAGAGAATATCCACCCCGGACCCTATCGCACCGGAAAGAATGTCGAGGATGCAAATCTCTACCGTGCCGGGCATCCGCTTGCCCAACGCATTATCGACGCGTGTAAAGAATTGTCGACACCGGATTGTGAGTTGGTGTTCGACTACAGCGGCACACATCGCAACATCGCCGTGATCGAATCGTTGTGCGGCCGCTCGGGATGGTTGACGGCGGAACTGTTGACGGTAAACGCATTCGAGACCGAAGATCATGTGTTGCTCACCGGCATGACCGACGACGGGCATGCGTTGGAGCCGGAACAATGCCAGCGGCTTTTCACGTTAGGCGCGACATGCCAACAAACGAGCAATGGCATGACCGAGCCACCCACGTTACGCGACGCGCTGGATGGACAGAAGCAAGG
>JANOOV010000364.1:0-2852 GCA_031421535.1 Gammaproteobacteria bacterium | reverse complement strand
CCACCTATGCCGACCTCGCGGCGCACTACGGCACGGCGGTGTTGCCCGCGCGTCCGTACAAGCCCAAAGACAAGGCCAAAGTCGAGGTCGGCGTGCAAGTGGTGGAGCGCTGGATCCTCGCACGGCTGCGGCATCACACCTTCTTCTCATTAGCCGACCTCAACGCAGCGATCCGTGAGTTGCTGGTAAAACTCAACAACCGACCCTTCAAAAAACTCCCCGGCTCGCGCCGCAGTCAGTTCGAAGCCTTGGACCGGCCAACGCTTAAACCCTTGCCCGCTGAGGCTTATGAATACGCCGACTGGAAGAAAGCGCGCGTCAACATCGACTACCACATCGAGATCGATGGGCATTACTACTCGGTGCCCCACGCGCACGTCAAAGCGAGTGTCGATGTGCGTCTGACCGCCGCCACCGTGGAGTGTTTTTGTGCGGGTCAACGCATCGCCTCGCACGCGCGCAGTCATCGCAAAGGCGCACACACCACGGTGCGGGAACACATGCCCAAGGCGCACCAGAAACATCAAGACTGGACCCCCGGGCGCTTCCTCACCTGGGCGCTGGATATCGGCCCACGCACGCGCGATGTGGTGAAGCATCTGCTCGAACACCGGCCGCATCCCGAGCACGGTTACCGCTCGTGCCTGGGGTTGCTGGGTCTGGCCAAACGCTTTGGTCCGGCGCGGCTGGAAGCGGCGTGCGAACGCGCACTCATCATCGGTGCACCGACGCGCAAAAGCGTGCTGTCGATCCTCGATAAAGGCTTGGATCGCGTCCCGCTCCCGCCCCTCGAAACACAAACCGCATTACCCCTACTTACGCACGACAACGTGCGCGGGCCGGATTACTACCACTGAGTGATTCACCATCGATCCATAACAACACAGGAGCACATCCATGCTTGCACAACAGACCTTACAGACGCTGCGCCGTCTCAAACTCACCGGCATGGCCGACGCGCTGGAACAGCAGATGGCTCAACCGCAAACGCACGCGCTATCGTTCGAGGAACGCATCGGCTTGCTGGTCGATCGCGAACTGACTTCGCGTGATAACCGCCGCCTGAGCCGCTTGCTCAGAGCCGCCAAGTTAAAGCATCCCGCCTGCGTGGAAGACATCAACTACCGCCATTCACGCGGATTGCAGCGCGCGCCGATGGCGTCGCTTGTCACCAGCGATTGGGTCCGCCAGCGCCAGTCGCTGTTGATCATCGGGCCCACCGGCTGCGGCAAAACCTGGTTGGCGTGTGCGTTGGGCAATGCCGCGTGCCGGCAGGGCTTGTCGGTGCTGTACCTGCGTGCCACGCGCTTACTCGATGACTTACGCATCGCGCACGCCGACGGCAGCTACACTAAGAAACTGGCGCAGCTGGCCAAGCTTGACCTTTTGATCCTGGACGATTGGGGATTGCAGAAACTGACGCGCGCACAAGCGCAGGACTTACTGGAAGTGGTCGATGATCGGCACGGCGCGCGTTCGCTGCTGATCACCAGCCAACTGCCGATCGAACACTGGCACGACACGCTGGGCGATCCTACGTTGGCCGACGCGATCCTCGACCGCGTCTGCCACAGCGCTCACAAACTCTTACTCACCGGAGAATCGATGCGCAAAACCACGACGAAAACCGACAAGAATCTTGACCCATCGTGAGCACTTGAACTAACAATACCCACCCCAGCGCCAGCGCGCCGATTTACGTGCTCACGATCACCAGAATCGATGCTCACGATAGCCAGAATACGCAGCGGCGAAGAAGATCGTGGATCAACATTGCCAGGCGGACACCGCGCCCAGCGATGCCGCTTTGGCGGCGCGTGAAGCGAAGAAGCTGGCGCGGTTGCAAACGGAAGCAAAGCAACTGCGCACGTGGTTAGCAAAAAACACCACCGACCGCAAAGGTGCCCGGGGTAAGGTGCGCTTATCCAATCGCACGGACAATGAATCGGCCAAGATGGCCACCGGCAAAGGCGTGATCCAAGGCTATACCGGCGTGGCGGCGGTGGATGAAAAAAACCAGATCATCATTGAGGCACAAGCGCACGGCACGGGGTCGGAGCAAGAACTTTTGATCCCGGTGGTCACGGCCACCGAACCGTATCGGACGGCCACCACGGTGATCGCCGCCGATGCGGGCTATCACTCGAACGCCAATGTGACCGCACTGGCGCAGCAGCAGATCGACGCGTGCATTCCCGACACCGGTTACCGCAAGCGCGATGCACGTTATGCGAATCAAGGTCACCACAAAACCAAACCTGACCCGCTGTGGGTCAAAACCAAGAGCCCCAAGAAAACGAAGTGCTTCACGCCTGCGGACTTCAAACGTGCAGAAGATCATTCTCACTGCGTCTGTCCGGCGGGCAAGCGCTTGTATCGCAATGGCGCGAACTGCACCATCAATGGCTACGTTGCGATGAAGTTCTCGGGTGCGCAGCAGGACTGTGTGCCGTGTGCGCGCCGTAAAGAATGCCTGCGCACACCGGACAAAACCAAAGCGCGCCAAGTCTCCTTCTTGCAAGGCCGACGGGTTCCAAACCTGCACGTCGAACAGATGAAGGCCAAGATCGACTCCGACCTGGGGCGGCGCATGATCACACGGCGCTTTGCCACGGTGGAGCCGGTGTTCGGTAACCTGCGCGGCAATAAACGGCTGGACCGATTTACGCTGCGCGGAAAAACCAAAGTGGATGGGCAGTGGAAGCTGTACTGTCTGATGCACAACATCGAAAAGCTGGCGCATCAGGGGTATGCGGCTCACTCATTGAAGGGATGACCGCGTGAAACACGTCGAAACAAGCGATACAGCCCCTGAATCGAGTCAAAAAAGAAATCCGCGCCATGACATGACT
>JANOOV010000363.1:0-1797 GCA_031421535.1 Gammaproteobacteria bacterium | reverse complement strand
CTCGTTCTGCACATCCTTTTCCAGTTTCTTGATGTCCTCGTCGGTGACGACGCCGGCCTTCTTGAGCTTGGCGCTGTATATCCTGATCGGGTCGCGCTCGGCCCATTTCGCCTCCTCTTCCTTGGGGCGGTAGGCGGCGGTCTTGTCGGACATGGAATGGCCGCGCGTGCGGTAAGTCATGTACTCGATGAAATACGGACCCTTGCCGGAACGCACGTGATCGACCGCCTTCTTGGCGGACTCCATCACCTGCTCAATGTCCTGGCCGTCGTGCTGGCTCGAGGGGATGTTGTAGCCGCTCACGCGTTTGTACTGGTCGAGTACCGCCGTGGAGCGGTCGATGCGCGTGCCGATGGCGTACTGGTTGTTCTCACACACGAACAGCACCGGCAGTTTCCACACCGAGGCCATGTTCAGGGTCTCGTGGAACGTGCCCTGGTTGTTGGCGGCGTCACCGAGGAAGCAGATGGAAATCGCGTCCGAGCCTTTCATCTTCAAGCCCTTGGCGATACCTGCGGCGAGCGGAAATGGACCGCCCACCAGGGCGTAACCGCCCATCATGTGATGTTCCACATCAAAGATGTGCATTGAACCGCCGCGCCCCTTGCTGGAGCCGGTTTCTTTGCCATACAGTTCGGCCATGATGGCTTTGGGGTCAGCGCCACACTTGATTGCGTGGATATGATCACGGTAACCCGTGATAACATAGTCGTGTCCGGGACGTGCGGCTTCCATGACGCCTTGTGCACAGGCCTCCTGGCCTGGGTAAAGGTGGAGAAATCCACCGATCTTGCGCTCTACGTAAGCTTCATAGCAGCGCTCTTCAAAGCGCCGCGCGAACAGCATTTCGCGCAGCACCCGTTTTTTGTCGGCGGGCTTCATGGGACTCCTTTGTGTAGTACCTGAAAAGTGAATAAACCAAGGCGGTGAGGCCCGGCAATATATTTTGGCAACATAATATTTTGGCGTGTAACCCCAACAAACCAGCACATGCGATGCGCGGTTTTTGAATATAAAGACCGTGTTACAGTGGCTCTTCCAATCCAAAAAACCACCTGACGGCGGTTTCTCGGACGTCTCAAACCGAATATGATCTGTTTTTTAGAGAAATAGGTCAAGGTAAACCACACTTTTTAGGGGGTAATCTGGTGACGAAACTCAAGGTAAAACAATCTTCGACCCTCCCCAAACAGGCAATTATTGATGTTCAAGGGCACATAATTATTATTTTACCGGAAACAGCGACAGGTATCAGTTGGCCCGCCCCGAATAATTTATGGCCCTATGCAGACGTACTCAAACAGCGCTGGAACCAGCAAAAAGACAAAGATGATCTGAGTCCTCTGATCACCGATTTACCCAATGCGGTGGGCAGCCATGTGACGCTGGCCTGTGTCAAACCGGATATCTCGGCTTTTGACCTGCTCACCCTGGCGCGCAAATTGTGCAGCGCCCATCTGGGCTATAACCCTTTAGAGATTATGCTAATGCTGCCGGGACTGGATGAGATTTTGGCGGCCAGGGTTACCGAAGCGGTGACAGCCGCGCTGCTGGCGGGAGTATTTGCCATGCCCAGCTTCAAGAGCAAGCCACCCAAGATCAAGCGACTGGCGACGCTGCATGTGCATGGTGTTGCCGACGTTGATCTGACACGTACCTTCGCCGAAGCCGAGGGCAACAATCTGGCGCGCTATCTCACTAATCTGCCGCCCAATGAACTGACGCCGGCCATGTATCGCCAGCGCATTGCCGATCTGGCGGAACAAAATGGCTGGAACATGCACTTTTTTGACAGCA
>JANOOV010000362.1:0-3161 GCA_031421535.1 Gammaproteobacteria bacterium | reverse complement strand
GTGGTCGATGCGCAGGCGATCTCCAAATAGCTAATGTCAAGCTTGTCCACTTAAGTTCGATAAACAGTAAAGGATTACCTGCCTCATGAACGTTTCCGCCTGGTCCATCAAGAATCCGATTCCGGCCATTCTGCTGTTCGTCCTGCTCACGCTGATGGGGCTGATGGCGTTTCGCGCGATGAAGATTCAGAATTTTCCTGATATTGACCTGCCGATGATTATCGTCAGCGCCACGTTGCCGGGCGCCAGCCCAGCACAGCTGGAAACCGAAGTCGCGCGCAAGATCGAAAATTCGATTGCCACGCTGCAAGGCGTGAAGCATATCTACACCCGCGTGCAGGACGGTGCAGCGACCATTACCGCCGAATTTCGGCTTGAAAAGCCGACCCAGGAGGCGCTCGACGACGTGCGCTCGGCGGTGGCGCGCGTGCGCTCCGACCTGCCCAACGATGTGCGCGACCCGATTGTTTCTAAGATGGATTTGGCGGGCATGCCGATCCTCACTTACACGGTTGCTTCAGAGCGCATGGACGACGAGGCGCTGTCGTGGTTTGTCGACAACACCGTGGCGAAAAATATACTTGCGGTGCCCGGCGTCGGCGCGGTCAACCGCGTCGGTGGCGTGAATCGCGAAGTCCGCGTCGAACTTGATCCGGGCAAACTGCTTGCGCTGGGTGTGACCGCCGCCGACATCTCGCGCCAGTTGCAACGGATACAGCAAGATGCCTCCGGTGGCCGCGCGCACGTGGGCGGCGTGGAGCAATCGGTTAGAACAGTCGCTACCGTGCACTCCGCCGACGAGCTGGCGCGCATGGATATCGCGTTGGCGGGCGGGCGGCGCATCCGTCTCGACCAGGTCGCGACCGTTTCCGATACCGTCGCCGAGCAGCGCTCGGCGGCGCTGCTCAACGGCGCGGCTGTGGTCGGCTTCGAGATCTCGCGCAGCCGGGGCGCGGGCGAAGTGGAAGTCGCTAGCGGCGTGCGCGCCGCATTGGAAAAACTTAAAGCCGCGCATCCGCATATCACCGTGGTCGAAGCCTTCAATTTCGTCGATCCGGTAGAGGAAAATTACCACGGCTCGCTGACGCTGATGTTCGAGGGTGCGTTGCTCGCGGTGCTGGTGGTGTGGCTGTTCCTGCGCGACTGGCGCGCGACGCTGGTGTCGGCCACCGCACTGCCGCTGTCCATCATCCCCGCGTTCGGCGCGATGTACCTGATGGGTATTACCCTCAATGTGGTGACCCTGCTCAGCCTGTCGCTGGTCATCGGCGTGCTGGTCGACGACGCGATTGTCGAGATCGAGAACATCATGCGCCATCTGCGCATGGGCAAGACGCCGTACCAAGCGGCGATGGAAGCGGCAGATGAAATCGGCCTCGCGGTGATCGCGACCACGTTCACGCTGATCGCGGTATTCCTGCCGACCGCGTTCATGGGCGGCGTGCCGGGAAAATTTTTCGTGCAGTTCGGCTGGACTGCTGCGCTTGCGGTGTTCTTCTCTCTAGTGGTCGCGCGCATGCTCACGCCGATGATGGCCGCCTACCTGCTGCGACTGCCTAAGCGTGAATACCATGAGCCGCGCTGGCTGGCCGCGTACATGAACTGGGTGGCGTGGTGCCTGAAGCACCGCATCAAGACATTATTGGCCACGGCGGTATTTTTTTTCGGCTCATGCGCGTTGGTGCCGTTGCTGCCCACCGGGTTTCTGCCGCCGGACGACTTGTCGCAGACCCAGGTGTATCTGTCGCTGCCACCGGGGGCTACGTTCAAACAGACGTTCGCGACCGCCGAGCAGGCGCGCGAGCTGGTGCAAAAACATCCGCACGTAAAGCTGGTGTATACCGCGATTGGCGGCGGGTTGGCCGGCAGCGATCCATTCATGACGGGCGGCGCACACGGACCCGAGGAAGCCACGCTGACCATCAACCTGACACCGCGTGGGGAGCGCGGCGGCATCAGCAAGCAACAGGTCGAGCGCGAGCTGCGACAGGCGCTCGAAGTGTTGCCCGGCGCGCGCGTGTCGGTGGGCTTTGGAGGTTCCAGCGAAAAATACATCCTGGTGCTGGCGGGAGAAAGCGGGCAGGTGTTGTCAGATCACGCGCGCTTGGTCGAGCGCGAGCTGCGCACCATTCCCGGCATCGGCAATGTTAAGACCACCGCAAGTCTGGTGCGCCCCGAAATCACCGTGCGACCCGATTTCGCGCGCGCGGCCGACCTGGGCGTGACCTCGGCCGCCATCGCCGATACCTTGCGCATGGCCACTGCGGGCGACTACGACGAGGGTTTGGCGAAATTGAATCTGTCGCAACGGCAGGTGCCGATTGTCGTCAAATTGCCGCTCGCGGCGCGCGAAGATCTCGAATTGCTGGGGCGGCTCACGGTGCCCGGCACGCACGGCCCGGTGATGCTCGGCAGCGTGGCGTCGTTCACCATCGAGAGTGGCCCGGCCGAGATCAACCGTTACGACCGTCTGCGCAACATCAATTTCGAGATTGAGCTCAACGGGCAGCCGCTGGGCTTGGTGGAACAAACCGCCCTGGCCTTCCCCAGTTTGACCAACCTGCCGCCAGGCGTGACCCAAACCACCGTAGGCGACGCCGAGGCGATGAGCGAATTATTCGCGGGCTTCAGCCTAGCGATGTTGACCGGCGTGCTGTGCATCTACATCGTGCTGGTGTTGCTGTTCAAGGATTTCGTGCAGCCGGTGACGATCCTCGCCGCACTGGTATTGTCGATTCCAGGCGCCTTCCTCGCATTGTTCATCACCCACACCGCGTTGTCGATGCCGTCGATGATCGGCCTCATCATGCTGATGGGCATCGCCACCAAAAATTCAATCCTGCTGATCGACTATGTCATCCTCGGGCGCCGCAAAGGCTTGGACCGTTGGGACGCAATGCGCGCTGCACTTCAATCAATCGCTTCAATCAATTTGAAGAAGGCGTCTGGCGGCGCGACGGCCGATCTTCCCACGATCAACGCGTACGCGCACAGAGATAGGCACCTACTGCGCGAACAAATTACGTTAATAGATCCAACGATTGTGGTCGGGTGCGGTACGTTTGATCAACTAGTCTGGCTCCTCGATCTTCCGGTCGATCCTGACGCACCGCGGAATGCGCCGGTTTACACACGGGAGAGCAATCGTTTGGTATTGCCTT
>JANOOV010000361.1:0-35735 GCA_031421535.1 Gammaproteobacteria bacterium | reverse complement strand
GCAGCCAACGTGCGTCTCGTCGCGCAGGGCGCAGGCATTATCGGCGACCCGGCGTTTGTGCCGGGATTGATTACTATCATGGGCGTAACGGATCTCGCGCGCATCGCAGCGGAATCGTTTTGCACCATCATCGGTGTGAATCTCGCAGACGAAAAACTCGAAGCCGAACCACCCGTGCCAATGAACGAAGACGACGAAGCGCTTACCGACCCCGATGAGTTTCTGCCGTGGCCCGATGCTTCCCGCGTCTCCGCGTGGTGGGACCAGAACCAGGCACGGTACAAATCCGGAACGCGTTATCTCTTAGGAAAACCGGTCACGCCTGAGCAATTGCAATCGGTGCTACGGCACGGTAATCAGCAGTTACGCTATGGCGCGGCACTCGAACTTTCCATGCTTCACTCCAGCGTCCCATTGTTCAATATCACTGCCCCAGCGCAGCGGCAAATCGAGTTGTTATCACGCTTATCGTAAGCCCCGCTGGGGTGCGTATTGTATGAGGAGCATGATCTAAATCCCCATTGGAAAACGTTATGAACAATCGGTTTGAGTTTAAATAAATCCATGGCCACAACACTTCATCAATTTAATGTAGGACTGTACACCGAGCACCTCACTGAAGCAGGCTTCCTGCTCACCTACCGCCAATCCTATTTTGCCGATGCGTCCATTGCGTGGCTTGATGTGGAAGAGAGTGAAGAGCGCCTCGCCGCCCACGTGGACAGCATCGACCTCGGCGGGGAGCTCGCCTATCAATGCGCACTGGAGTTTCTTGTGGGCGGCGATGAGGATCAAATCCTCGGCGCCGTATATGTTGCGTCCTCCATCAACGATAAAGGTCAAGCATTGACCGCCGTCGTTGACGCATTCACCAAAGCACCCGACGATCAATTACATCTCTACGTCGAAGCATTCAAACACGTACGACACCCGCTCTTGAGCGAAAAACTTCTGACGCTGCTGGGCCATGAGCGGCTCATCATTCGTGTCGCGTGCACTGAGATTTTGGGCTATCGCCGTGAGGGTGATCCAAAACATTTGTGGCCCTTGCTGCGCCACCCCGACGCAATGGTTAGCGGCGCGGCAGTGATCGCGTTGGTGCGGTGGGGTGATCGCAGCGCGCTCCCGGCGTTGGAGCAAGCCATTTTTGATATTAAACCCGCACCGCAATCCGGCTGGCAATTGCCCTTGTTGTTACTCGGCTCGCGTCGCGCATTGCAGGAACTCACGCGCACCGGTTCCGCGTCGGCCGATACACCCGTGGGGTTGATGTGTCTGGCGATGGCCGCCGGGCGCGAAGCCTACGTGATCCTTGCGCGCGCGGTTCAGTTCCCGGAAATGAAAGCACCGGCCTATGCGGCGCTGGGTGTGTTTGGCGACATTCATGGAATTCCACATTTGCTCGACGGGCTCAACTCCAGCGACGCAGTCGTGCGACTTGAAGCGGCGAACGCCTTGCAATTGATCACCGGCGCGGGACTCACCGAAAATCTCACCGTCGAAGAACCAGATGAAGACCTGACCCCTGAAGACATCACCGGCGAACCCAAAAAGACTGCGGCCGAGTCACCCAACCCGCCGCGCACTCATCAAGTCCAGCGCGTGTGCACGCAACCCGAACCGTGGCAACGCTGGTGGCACGCGCACGCCAAACCATTTAACGCCGCGCCGCGCTGGCGTCACGGCCAGCCCTTCACGTTGCAGACCTGCATCGAGGACCTTGCCAATCCGCACCGCAACGCCCAAGCCCGCCAGCACGCCCACATGGAATTATTGATCCGCTCCGGCCAATCCATTGCCTTCGAATCGGATGAGTTCATTGCCAAACAACTTCAATCCATTGCCGCCTGGCGCGCGTGGTGGCAGGGTGCGCAAGCGGCATTCACTAATCCGTGGACGTTCGACGGCCACTGACCTGCACTGCCGCGTTGCCGTCTTGCGGCAATCCTCTTCCGAAAATCGATAGAAAATCCGTAAAACCCCCAGATTAAACCGTGTGGCACGGCACTTGCTGAATCCATTCAGGACGATTCGGCGAGGTGCTCACATGGTGCAGGTGCTCGACAATTACTTCGGTGTGCATGAACAGGCGCTGCGCGTGCGTGCGACGCGGGCGCAACTGCTCGCGCAGAACATCGCCAACGCCGACACCCCGCACTACCAGGCGCGCGACATTGATTTCTCCGCCGCGCTCGCCTCCGCCAATCAAGAGTTAAATCCTGCGCACCTGCGCGTGACCGATGCGGCGCATATCGCCGCGCCGGACCAGGAGCGCTTCGGCGCAGACATCCTGTTTCGTACGCCGCATGCGGCAGCGTTGGACGGCAACAGCGTCGACAGCGAATTCGAGAAAAGCGAATTTCTGCGCAATGCCGTGGAGTATCAGGCGAGCCTGAAATTTCTCGACGGCAAAATCCGCACCTTGCTGTCGGCCATCAGAGGAGAGTAATGCATGTCGCTGTTCCGAATTTTCGATATTGCCGCGTCCGGCATGAGTGCACAGGCGATCCGTTTAAATACGGTATCGAGCAACCTGGCCAACGCCGACAGCGTGAGCAGCAGCGCAGGCACGACGTATCGCGCGCGCCAGCCAGTGTTCGCCGCAACGCTTGATGATGTATTCAACGAGTCGCCGGATGTGCGCGTGAAGGTGCTCGGTATTGTCGAAAGCCAGGAACCATTACCGCAGCGTTACGCACCCAATCATCCGCTGGCCAACGAAGACGGTTACATCTTCATGCCCAATGTGAACACGGTGGAAGAAATGGCCAACATGATTTCGGCGTCACGTTCCTATCAGGCCAATGTTGAGGTGGTGAATACCTCGAAGCAGATGTTGATGCGCACCTTGTCGCTCGGCGAATAGAAGGAGAACAGCTCATGAATCCCGTCGGTACCGATTTCAGCCATACCATCGATCAGCTCGGCTTAGGCGCACGACCTGAAGACCAAAAAAAGAAAGAGCCCTTGGGGCAGGATGCGTTCCTCACGCTGATGATCACGCAAATGAAAAACCAGAACCCGCTCGAACCGTTGAAGAACCAGGAGTTCGTCGCGCAGCTGTCGCAATTCACGACCGCTTCGGGTGTGCAGGATTTGAAAAAGTCGTTTGACTCGCTGGGTCTCGCGTTGCAATCCAATCAGGCGTTACAAGCCTCGGGCCTGGTGGGGCGTAACGTGCTGATCAATTCCAAACAAGGCTATCTGCCGCCCACCGGCAAGGGCACGATGCAGGGTGTTGTCGATCTGCCCAATGCCGTCGGCAATTTACAGGTGAAGATCTATAACGGCGCCGGTGAAATCGTCAGATCGGTCAATCTCGGGCAGCAAAACGCCGGACAGGTCCGCTATGAATGGGACGGCACCAGCGATGCGGGCTTGCCGCTCGCCGCCGGTATTTACAAGGTCAGTGCGGAAGCAAAATTCAACGACAAAACTTACAGCTTCGACACGCTGGCGGTCGCTCCGGTTGAAAGTGTCATGATCGGGCGTAACGGCGCGGGGATGACGCTCAACGTCGGTGCCTTGGGGTCGGTGAATTTCAGCGACGTACGGCAAATATTCTAATTATTGATCACCACTGAAGGAGAGCAACCATGAGTTTCCGCACTGCACTTTCCGGCTTGAATGCCGCGCAAACCGACCTTAACGTGACCGGCAACAACATCGCCAACGCCAGCACCACCGGCTTCAAGGGTTCGCGTACCGAATTCGTCGATGTCTACGCGGCGTCGTTCCTGGGCGTGGGCAGCACCACACCGGGCAGCGGTGTACGCGTATCCGCGATCACGCAGGATTTCAGTCAGGGCAATATCGAATTCACGTCGAATAACCTCGACATGGCGATCAACGGCGATGGTTTTTTTGTGCTCAGCGATAACGGCGCGAATATATACAGCCGCTCCGGTTCGTTTCACCTGGACCGCAACGGTTACGTTGTGAACAACCAGGATGCGCGCATGCAAGTGTTCCCTGCGGCCAGCGGCGGAAATTTCGATACCGGGGTGTTGAGTGATTTGCAATTACAAACCTCCGAAGGCGCACCCGCCGCGACCACCGCTGCGACCGTGGCAGTGAACCTGCCTGCGGCGGCGGCGGTGATCCCGGCGGTAACACCGTTCAATCCAAACGATCCAGCCACCTACAACAATTCCTCGTCGTTGGTGGTTTACGACTCGCTGGGCACCGCGCACACGGCAACCAATTACTTCCGCAAGGATCCGGTGGTCAACTCGTGGACCAGCTATATCTACGTGGATGGCGTGCAGGCGCCGGGTTCGCCGGACACCCTGGCGTTCAATCCAGACGGCACGCTGGCGACCGTGACGCCGCTCAACTATGGGCCGATTCCGACCACCACCGGCGCGCTGCCGATCAATCTCGCCATCAACTATTCGGCGACCACCCAATTTGGCAGCGCGTTTGCGGTGAACGCCTTGTCACAGGACGGTTATGCCACCGGCCGTTTGACCGGTATCAACATCGACTCCACCGGCATCGTGTCGGCGCGTTACACCAACGGCCAATCGAATATTTTGGGCAAAGTGGCCATGGCGAGCTTCGCGAATTCCAATGGGTTAAATCAATTAGGCGACACCTCCTGGGGCGAGACATTTACTTCCGGCGACCGTGTGCTGGGCGAAGCGGGACGTGGCACCTTCGGGCTGATTCAGTCCGGCGCGGTGGAATCGTCCAACGTTGATGTCGCGGAACAACTCGTAAACCTGATCACCGCGCAACGTAACTATCAGGCGAACGCGCAGGTGATTTCCACCGAAGACACCGTCACGCAAACCATCATCAATATCCGTTAATACGTAGCGTGCGCCATGCGCACGATGCAATGCTGAAATGATAACGAGGAGCAGAAATCATGGACCGTATGTTGTACGTGGCGATGTCCGGCGCCAAGCAAACCATGCTGGCGCAGGCGGCGATCAGCAACAACATTGCGAATGTCAACACTACTGCGTTCCATCAGGATTTCAGCGCGTTCCGCGCCATGCCGGTGTACGGCTCGGGGTTGCCTACGCGCGTGTATGCGATGGCCGAACGTCCGGCCACGGATCTCACGCCGGGGGTGATTCAATCCACCGGGCGCGACCTGGACCTCGCCATCGAAGGCAGCGGCTGGTTCGCGGTGCAGGCGCGCGATGGCTCCGAAGCGTACACACGTGCCGGTGATTTACATTTGGGCGCGGGCGGAGTGTTGACGAATGGCGCCGGGTTGCCGTTGCTGGGTAACGGCGGCCCCATCGTGATTCCACCGGCGGAGAAAATCGAGATCGGCGTCAACGGTGGAATTTCGATTCGTCCCGTGGGGCAGTCGGCCACCAATCTGGCGGTGGTGGATCGCATCCGCCTGGTGAATCCCGACGTGCGCCAACTGGTCAAGGGCGAAGACGGCCTGATGCGCATGAAAAACGGCGCAGCGGTCGAGCCGGATGCCAACGTCAACATCGCCTCGGGTGCGCTTGAGAGCAGCAACGTCAACCCGATTGAAGCCTTGGTGCAGCAGATCACGCTCGCACGCCAGTACGAACTACAGATTAAATTGATGAAGACCGCCGAAGAAAACGACGCAGTCACGACACAGATGATGAAGCTGTCATAACAGCGTAGGAGCGCCGCCCTCGGCGCGATTTGCCGGGTCTGGCAACCCGGCCTACATAAACGAGGTGTTAAATGTATTCAGCAATGTGGGTCGCAAAGTCCGGTCTCGATGCGCAGCAACTGCGCCTGTCGGTCATCAGCAACAACCTGGCCAACGTCAGCACCAACGGCTTCAAACGCGGCCGTGCGGTGTTCGAAGACCTGCTGTATCAAAACGTCCGGCAGGTCGGCGCGCAATCGTCGCAGGACACGCAATTGCCGTCGGGGCTTTCGCTGGGCACCGGTGTGCGCATGGTGGCGACGGAGAAAATTCACACGCAGGGTAATGTGGTGCAAACCAATAATTCCCTGGACGTTGCGATTCAAGGGCGCGGGTTTTATCAAGTGCTGTCGCCCGACGGCAGTCTGGCCTACAGCCGCAATGGCGCTTTCCAGATGAACTCGCAGGGTCAGCTCGTGACCTCGCAGGGCTATCTGGTCCAACCGGCGATTTCCATCCCCGGCAACGCCACCAGTCTGACCATCGGGCTGGACGGCACGGTGTCGGTGATGGTGCCGGGCGGCACCACGCCGACGCAGATCGGCAGTATTCAGCTCGCGGATTTTGTGAACCCGACCGGGCTGCAGGCAGTGGGCGAAAACCTGTTTCACGAGTCCGGCTCCAGCGGCTCGCCGCAGATCGGCACGCCCAACAGTAATGGCCTGGGTTCGGTGAATCAGGGCAGTCTGGAAACTTCAAATGTCAACGTCGTGGAAGAACTGGTGGACATGATCGAAGCGCAACGCGCCTACGAGCTGAATTCCAAGGCGATTGCGACCACCGATCAAATGCTGCAATACGTGAACAACAACTTGTAGAGGTGGATATGAAACGCATCATCGCGCTTGCGTCGCTCATCACCGTTGTCGGCGGTTGCACCAACACGCCGCCCAAGCCGGACCCGGCATTTTCCAGCGTGTTGCCTGCGTATTCGCAGCCGCTGCCGGTCAACGACGGCGCGATTTACCGCGCGGGTTACGAAATGGCGTTGTTTGCCGATCAACGCGCGCGTCGCATCGGCGACATCATCACTATTCAATTGATCGAAAAAACCAACGCCAGTAAAAAAGCCAGCACCAAGACCAAAAAAGAAAACAGCATGGACATCGCGACCCCGTCGATGTTCGGCGGGCCGGTGACCTACCTCGGCCAACAGATTCTGGCCGCGACCGCTGACGCTTCGCGCGACTTCAGCGGCGAAGGCGACAGCACGCAGAGCAACAGTTTGACCGGGCGCATCTCGGTCACGGTGATCAACGTCTTGCCCAACGGCAATCTGATGGTGCGCGGTGAAAAGTTGCTGACCTTGAATCAAGGCAGCGAGCGTATTCAGTTGTCGGGTGTAATCCGCGCCGCCGACGTAGCGCCCGATAATACCGTGCTCTCCACGCAAGTGGCCGATGCGCAGATCAGCTACGCGGGCGAAGGCGCGCTTGCGGACGCGAACCAGTCGGGCTGGATGGCACGTTTCTTCCAGAGTTCGTGGTGGCCGTTTTGAATTTTTACATTTGCACGATGTGCCCCCCTTTGACAAAGGGGGGCAGGGGGATTTAAGCAGTCGAGGAACTTTAAATCCCCCTCAGTCCCCCTTTTTCAAAGGGGGAAGTGGTCCAGTGGCGCATTGTCATGGGAATTATGCAGAGCACATTCATTAGAGCGGTGTTAACCCTTGCCGGTTTCCGGCAAGAAATCTCACGGAGCAGCAAATGAAATTCAGCCGCTTGATTTTAGGATTGTTGATAACTGCTCCCGTGCTGGTTAACGACGCTCAGGCCGAGCGCATCAAGGATCTCGCTGCCATCGGCGGTGTGCGCAACAACCAACTCACCGGCTATGGCCTGGTGGTCGGTCTTGACGGCACCGGTGATCAGACTTCGCAGGCGCCGTTCACGGTGCAAAGTTTAAAAAGCATGCTGGCGCAATTCGGCATCACCATTCCGCCGGGCGTGAACGCGCAGGTGAAAAATATCGCGGCGGTGTCTTTAAGTGCCGAGTTGCCCGCGTTCGCCAAGCCCGGTCAAACCATCGACGTCACGGTGTCGTCCATCGCCAATGCCAAGAGCCTGCGTGGCGGCAGCCTGGTGATGTCGCCGCTCAAAGGCGCCGATGGCAACGTCTACGCCATCGCACAAGGCAATGTGGTGGTCGGCGGCTTCGGCGTGGCGGGCACCGATGGTTCCAAGGTCACGGTCAACGTGCCAAGTGTTGGCAGAATTCCCGGTGGCGCATCGGTGGAGCGGGTGGTGAACAATCCGTTTCTCACCGGTGAGTTTGTATATCTGAATCTGCGCAATGCCGATTTCACCACGGCACGCCGCATGGCGGGCGCAATTGACAAAGCCTTGGGCGAGGGCCTGGCCAGCGCCGTGGATGGCGGCACGATTCGCGTGCATGCGCCGCAGGAAGCGGCGCAGCGCGTCGGCTTTGTGTCAGAGCTTGAAAATATCATGGTCGAGCCGGGGGAGAGCCCGGCGCGCATTATCGTAAATTCACGCACCGGCACCATCGTGATCGGTAAGCATGTCAAGGTTACGCCAGCCGCAGTCACGCACGGCGGCCTCACCGTCACCATCACCAACCGCCCGGTCATCAGCCAGCCCGCTCCGTTGTCGGGCGGCGCCACCGTGGTCGAGACGGTGACGGACATTCAAGTCAAGGAAGGCGGCAGCCGCATGTTCCTGTTTGAAACTGGCGTGTCGCTGGACGAAATCGTGCGCGCGGTGAATAACGTCGGCGCTGCTCCGGGTGATTTGATTGCGATTCTTGAAGCGTTAAAACAGTCGGGCGCGTTGCAGGCTGAGCTGATCGTGATCTGACGTATGCCCAATATCATCAATCCAATATCGACCTACACCGGCACCCAAGACCTGGGCGTGTTGCGTCGCGGCGCGCGCGAAAATTCTCCTGAAGCGCTCAAGGCGGTGGCGCAGCAATTCGAAGCCATGTTCATCAAAATGCTGTTGAAAGGCTCGCGCGATTCGGCTTTGGCCGAAGACGTGCTGGGTGGCGACAAAAACGACATTTACAACGACATGCACGATCAGCAGATGGCACAGCAGTTGGCGCAGCGTGGCATCGGCATCGCTGACATGCTGGTGCGCCAGCTCGGCGGTGTGTTGAAAGGTGACGCTGTTTCTGCGCCGCGCATCGCACGGATTGACACGCGCGCGTGACGCCGGTCTTGACTGATAAAAGTAAAGATCGCGCCATCCCGGACGATACCCGAAGGCAGGGGATCCCGGCACCGGATTTCTATAAGCACACGAGGGGTACATGACCGCGACCGGCAATTTACTGGGCACCGCAGTTTCAGGATTGCTCGCTTATCAGCGCGCGATGGCCACCACCGGCCACAACGTTTCCAATGTCAACACCCCCGGTTACAGCCGCCAGCGCATTGAGCTTGCGACGCGTCCACCGCTGGAATCATCGGCCGGATTTATTGGCAACGGCGTGCACATTGATACCGTCTCGCGTAGCTATGATCAGTTCCTCACCACGCAGTTGCGCAGCACGACGTCGGGTCAGGGTCAGCTCGGCGCTTACTACGAGCTGGCCAGGCAGATCGACAATATCGTGGCGGACCCGAAGGCCGGGCTCTCGCCCGCGCTACAGGATTTTTTCGCTGCGGTGCAGACGGTATCCAACAATCCCAATTCCGCATCGGCGCGTCAGGTGCTGATGAGTCAGGCGAATTCGCTGACCAATCGCTTTCACACCCTCGGTGATCGTCTCGACAAACTCCAGTCGTCGGCGAATACCCAGGTCAGTGTCACGGTGGCGCAGGTCAACTCGCTGGCGCAGTCGATTGCGCGCATGAATCAAAGTATTTACGAGCTGGAAGGATCGTCCGCAGGGCAGCCGCCCAACGACCTGCTGGACCAGCGCGACGAAGCCATTCGGCAGCTTGCGGAGCTGGTGTCCGTGACGGTCGTGCCACAAGACAACGGCATGCTGAATGTGTTTGTCGGTAATGGACAGGGCCTGGTATTGACAAATAAATCGGCGACTCTGAACGTGCTGCAAAACGAGTTCGATCCGGAAGTTTTTGATATTGGATACAGCTTCGACGGCGGCTTTGTCACCAACGTGACTAACAACATCACCGGCGGCAAACTGGGTGGCGTCATTGAATTCCGCGATGGTTTGCTTAAAACCACGGTGGATCAATTGGGACGCGTCGCGGTCGGCTTGTCCGAAGTATTCAATGCGCAACATCGTTTGGGCCTGGACCAAAACAACGCTTTGGGCGGAGATTTTTTTACCGATCTGAGCACTCAAACGGCGGTCGCCAGTCGTCTGAATAACGCGGCGACCAACATCACTTTCACCGGCAATGTAACCGATGTTGGTGCGTTGCAAGCGAGCGATTACCGCATCGACTTCAACGCCGGGTTGTACACGGTGGTGCGCCTGTCCGATAACGCCGTGGTCAGCAGCAGCGCGAGTGCTACGGTCAACCTCACTGCAACGGAAGGTTTTTCGATCGCCGCCGCGATTACCACCCCGCCCGCGAACGGCGATAGTTTTCTGCTGCGTTTTACCGCCAATGCAGCGCGCGATACCGGACTGCAAGTCACACAGTCCACGCAGCTCGCGCTGGCTGCGCCGTTGCGTTCGAGCGCGGCGGTGACCAATCTGGGAAACGGTGCGATCACGCCGGGCGATGTCGGCAACACCACCAATCTGCCGCTGGGCGCGTCGATCACGTTGACATTTAATCCCAACGCACTGGGTGCTGGCATCCCGGGATTCACCGTGGCCGGTGGTCCGGGCGGCACGCTGGCCTATAGCCCGGCCACCGAGTCGGCGGGAAAATCTTTTACCTTCGCAAGCTACGGCGGATTCACGTTCCGCATGGCCGGTGTGCCGGTCAACGGCGACCAATTTGTCGTCGCGAACAACACCGGCGGCTTCGGCGACAATCGCAACGCGCTGGCGCTAGCTGCATTGCAAACCGCTCCGGCGTTGATCAACGGCGCGTCCGGCGCGACCGCGAGCGTGTCCGGCGCTTACGCGCAAATGGTGGCGGACATCGGTGTGCGTACGCACCAAGCCGACATCGACAGTCAAACGCAGCAAACGCTGTTAACCCAGGCACAGGAAGCATGGAGCAACGTGTCAGGTGTCAACCTCGACGAAGAAGCGGCCAACTTGATCAAGTTCCAGCAGGCGTATCAGGCGGCGGCGCAGGTGATTAACGCCGCGTCGCTGATGTTCGATACGTTGCTGGGCGCAATACGTCGATAGGTCAACGAGGCAAAGCTATGCGCATCTCAACCCAGCAAATGCAGCAGTCCGCGGTGAGCGCGTTGCTTGACCGGCAAGCCACGCTGAGCAAGACGCAGCAGGAAATCGCCACCGGGCGCAAATTTCTGACTCCGGCGGACAATCCGCCCGCCGCGGTGGAAGCGTTGGAACTTACCCAGCAGTTGGCGGGCATAGAGCAACACCAACGTAACATCGACCGCGCCGCGTCCTCGCTGGGCTTGGAAGAGCAGACGCTAGGCTCAATAACGGAGCAACTGCAACGCGTGCGCGAGCTCGCGGTGCAGGCGGGCAACGGCACGCTCGGCGCTGCGGGGCGCCTGGCGATGTCGTACGAAGTCCGGCAATTGCAGAATTCCGTGCTTGCTTTGGCGAACACGCGCGACCCCGATGGCGAATATCTGTTCAGCGGCTACCAAAGTAAAACCCAACCCTATACCGATGCAGGCGGGGGTGTCTTCATCTACAACGGCGATCAAGGTCAGCGCCTGATTGAGGTCGCCCCTTCCACGCGGATTGCCGCCACGGATGCCGGTGCGCGAATTTTTGGTGCGCTGCCGGCAGCGGGGGGCGGCACCACGGACGTGTTCGCAGTGATTGCCAACTTCGCGACGAACCTGGAAAGCAATACGTTTAACCCGGCGACGATCACTGATGTGGACACGGCGTTGACGCGCATCGTCAGCGCACGTGCGGACGTCGGCGCTCGCGAAAACACGCTCGACGCGATCAAGTATCTGAACGAATCGTTTGGGCTGGATACCCAAAAAAATCTGTCAGCGGTACAGGATCTCGACTACGCCGAGGCAGTGAGCCGTTTGAACCTGCAACTCGCCGGATTGCAAGCTGCGCAAGCGGCGTTTGTACGCATTCAGAATCTTTCGTTGTTTAATCTGTTGCGGTAGTTGCGTCGTATATGGGAGCAAACCCTCGCCGCGACCATCGCGGCGAGGGTTTGCTCCTACAGCAGTAGCCATGTTCCACCTGCGGACGTGCGTGACCGATAGCCAGGCGATGAACGTGTCGCAAGCGGCAAATAAAACCTCAGCCGACCCTAAAGTTTCCAGCTAAACGTCTCGATATGAACTACATCAGCCGGAAGTGTTCTCGAAATACTGAGGCTGTACATATTCGTAGCTCAAACTTTAATTTGAGGTAAATCACTATGGCACAAGTCATCAACACCAACGTTTCATCCCTGTTCGCTGGAGCAGCTCTGAACAAATCAAATAATGCGCTGCAAACCGCAATGCAACGCTTGTCTTCTGGTTTGCGTATCAATAGTGCCAAGGACGATCCCACTGGCCTGGTTCTCGCCACCGGTTTTAACAGTCAGGTGCGTGGCGCAAACATGGCCATGCGCAACGCCAGTGACGGTATTTCGATTGCGCAAACCAATGATGGTTATTTGGCCCAGGTCACCGAGAACCTGCAACGCCTGCGTGAAATTGCAGTACAACTGGGCGGCACAGCGTCGGGTGCGGAAAGTACAGCACTGGTTGCTGAAAACACCCGCATTTTGGGGTTGACTGCAGCCACCGGTTCTATTGTTGTCAACTCAAACGGGGGCACGGTCACGGGTGTCGGCACGGTGGTGGCCATCGTTGCCGGTCTTGGAGTGGGTGCGCTTGATACCGCTCTGGGCGCTGTAAACACCGGGCGCGCCAACTACGGCGCCGACATGGCGACTTTTGGCTCGGCTGTTGCCAACTTGCAGACACAGTCAGTGAACTTATCAGCGCAGTTTAGCCGCGTCATGGACACCGACTATGCCTTGGAAACCACGAACATGACTCGTAACCAAATCCTGCAACAAGCGGGTACGGCGATGTTGGCGCAAGCAAACCAAGTGCCGAACACGGTGCTGAGTTTATTGCGTTAATTGAAACAACCTAATTACTAATTTTGAGGTAAATCACTATGGCACAAGTCATCAACACCAACGTTTCATCCCTGTTCGCTGGAGCAGCTCTGAACAAATCAAATAATGCGCTGCAAACCGCAATGCAACGCTTGTCTTCTGGTTTGCGTATCAATAGTGCCATGGACGATCCCACTGGCCTGGTTCTCGCCACCGGTTTTAACAGTCAGGTGCGTGGCGCAAACATGGCCATGCGCAACGCCAGTGACGGTATTTCGATTGCGCAAACCAATGATGGTTATATGGGGCAGATAACCGAGAATCTGCAACGCCTGCGTGAAATTGCAGTACAACTGGGCGGTACCGCCACGGGTGCTGAAACTACAGCACTGCTTCTTGAAAATACCCGTATTAACGTACTAGCAGCGAATACTGGAGCTATCGTGGTGAACTCAAACGGGGGGACGGTCACGGGTGTCGGCACTAAACCCACTCTCGGTGGGCTCGGCACGATTGCCGGTGTCGATGCAGATATTGGATTGGTAAATACTGCACGTGCCACATACGGTGCCGACATGGCGACTTTTGGCTCGGCTGTTGCCAACTTGCAGACACAGTCAGTGAACTTGTCAGCGCAGTTTAGCCGTGTCATGGATACCGACTACGCTATGGAAACTACGAACATGACCCGCAACCAAATTCTGCAACAAGCGGGTACAGCGATGTTGGCGCAAGCAAACCAAGTGCCGAACACGGTGCTGAGTTTGTTGCGTTAATTTTGATAATGCCGCCCATGCTCGACCGGTGACCCGGTTGGGCATTTCATAGCGAGGTGGAGAATGATTATCCAAAACACCAACACGGACCCGCCAGTATTTGGTGTGGTTGCTGACGTTGTAAAGGCCAAACCCGCACTTGGCGTTGCTGTTGAATCGCCACGAATCACCACCACGCAGGTTATCCCTGAACAGTTAAATAATGCGGTGGCCGTTATCAATCAGGTCATGCGCGAGTCGAATAGCAGTCTGCAATTCAGTGTGGACACTGACACTAAAGTACCCGTGGTAAAGTTGTTGGATACAAAAACCGGTGAAGTGATTCGTCAAATTCCCTCGGAAGAAACCTTGGCGATTTCACATTCGATAGATCTATTTCAGCAGCAGCACGGCTTGTTGTTGAAGCAAGAAGCTTAAAGTTCGGGAGGCAGTAGTATGACAACTCACGGTGTTTCGGGCTCAACCGGGATTGACGTCAATGCCATCGTCACGGCATTGATGTCGGTCGAGCGTCAGCCGATCACCCGGCTCGCCACCAAGGAAACGGGCGTCCAGGCCAAGATTACCGCACTGGGCCTCATCAAGAGCAAGGTAGGTAGTTTTCAAACTGCCGTGAAAGCTTTGGGCAGTTCGAATGCAAGCAGCTTGTCGGCATTCAAAGCGACTTCTTCTGATACTGCAGTCTTTTCCGCGTCTGCCAGTAGCACGGCGGTAGCGGGTACTTATGCTTTGGAAGTAACCAAGCTGGCGCAATCGCAAAAGCTGGTTGCGGCAGGGCAAGCCAGCAGCACGGCCGCGATCAGTGATGGCACAGCGACCACAGTCACTTTCGATTTTGGCACCATCAGCGGCGGTACGCTGACAGGAGGGGTTTACACTGGCGCGACCTATACATCTAATGGCGTCGCCACCCCACCCATCACGATCGATAGCACCAACAATACCTTGGCTGGTATACGCGACGCGATTAACGCAGCCGCGATGGGCGTGACGGCGAGCATCATCAACGATGGCAGCGGCACACCTTATCGTCTCTCTCTGTCTTCGAACAGCTCGGGCGTAAGTAAGAGCCTTAAAATCACCACCAGCGGCGGCGATGGCACCATCAACACCTTGTTGGCGCACGATCCGGGCGGCCTGCCCGCTGCGCAACATCTGGTCCAGAACGTTGCCGCCCAGAACGCTAACTTCACAGTCAACGGGATCGCGATTACCAAGACGTCCAACAGTGTCACCGACGCCATCGACGGTGTAACGCTGACACTGAACAAGGAGACGACCGCGCCAGCAACACTGACGGTGGCGCGCGACACGACGGCGGTGACCGACGCGGTTACGGCCTTTGTTAAAGCCTACAACGACGTCTATAGTGCGGCGAAAAATTCTTCTACTTACAAGTCCAAGTCAGCGTTGGAAGGCGACGCGACGTTACGCTCTATTCAGGCCGAATTGCGCAGCATCGCAGCGGCGGCGGTTACCGGTGGTACCCTGACCCAGATGTTTGATGCGGGCCTCAGCTTTACAGCTACGGGCACGCTCCAACTGGACAGTGCCAAGCTCAGCAATGCCATGGGCACCAATTTCAATGATGTTGCCTCTTTATTTAATTCGACGACTGGCTACGCCACTAAATTTGAGGCTTGGGCAACCACGGCGCTGGCCGTTGACGGCACCTTTGCCATTAAAACCACGGGATTCAACAACACCATTAAAGAGATCGGCAAGCAGCGTGACACGTTGGAGCTGCGTATGACGAATCTTGAAAAACAATATCGCACCACCTTCAGCAGTTTAAATGTCGTGCTCAGCAGAATGAGCCAAACCAGCGCCTATTTATCCCAACAACTCAGATAGGGAAGCCATTGTGGATACATCTACTGCCGTCGAAGCTTATGCCAAAGTCAGTATCGAATCTAACGTATTGGGCGCCAGCCCGCATCGACTGATTTCATTGTTATTTGAAGGCGCATTGAGTGAAATTGCGCGCGCAAAAAAAGCCATAATACGCAAGGAGATTGCCGCCAAGGGAGGAGCAATTTCCAGAGCCATCTCCATCATCGGCGAAGGGCTGAATGCCAGTCTGGATAAAAAAGCCGGAGGTGAGTTAGCGCAGAATTTATCTGCGCTCTACGATTACATGGCGTTGCGCTTGCTTACTGCCAATTTGACCAATGATATTGCCATCCTGGATGAAGTGGAGCTCCTGCTGACCGAATTAAAAGCAGGCTGGAACGGAATACGTCCCAATAACGGGTAATCGAGACCTGACGAACCGATGGCCGTGCGCGCGCAAATGAGTTCACCTGAAGTCATTGAAAATTACGAATTGCTTGCGGCTCTGCATGGGCAGATGCGCGTTGCTGCGGTGCAGGGGGAGTGGGACCAGTTGATCAGTATCGAGCAGCAAAGCAGCCAGTTGTTCGCGACCATGCAATTGCTTGATACGGCTGTGAAACTTGACGCAGTAGCGCATCGACGCAAGCTTCAACTGATTGAAAAAATTCTGGCCGATGATGTCGAGATTCGCAAACACACGCAGGTCTGGATGGATCAATTGCAGCTCAGCATACAAAGCAATCGCCAAGAATTACGCTTGCGACTCGCGTACGGCAGTTAGCCCGATAAAACCCACCGAATGAATGATTTTTAGTGCACTCATCGCGCTATAGTGAGCATCATGTTCGAAACTTCCCAGGAGCCCTGACATGCTGCGAACAGTAATGCTGGTGGTGCTATTTATTTTTGGAGGAACGTCGGCGATGGCTGAAACAAAATGTGCGGAAACACTGAATTTCGTGAAACGAAATCTGCTGGGCGACAAGGAAGTGAACCTGTGCAAGGAGTACCAAGGCAAGGTGGTGCTGATTGTCAACACCGCGAGCAAATGCGGATTCACGCATCAATATGAAGGTCTGGAAGCACTGTACCGAAAGTACCAAGAGCGCGGTCTGGTAGTGCTGGGATTCCCGTACAACGACTTCGGCAGCCAGGAGCCGGGCACCGCACAGGAAATTCAGGCGTTTTGTAAAAACACTTACGGCATCGAGTTTCCGATGTTTGAAAAAACCACCGTGACGGCGCGCAACGCCGAGCCGATTTACCAGACGCTGGGTCGTTTATCCGGCGAATTTCCGCAGTGGAATTTTCATAAATACCTGATCGGCCGCGACGGTAAATTGGTTGCAAGCTTTGCAAGCAAAGTGGACCCGCAAAGCGCTTCGGTGACACAGCAAATCGAAAAATTGTTATAGCGTCGCCGTCCTGTTTGCATGGGTGACACCGGTCAGGTTCCGTTTCTCCGCGAAGCCATTCTGTTTCTTGCGCTGACCGGGATTCTCATTCCGCTGTTGCAGCGTTTTCGTATCAGCCAGGTGCTGGGCTTTCTGGTCACCGGGGCCGTGTTTGGACCCTTCGGTCTGGGCTTGTTTGTCGATACTTCGCCGTGGCTGAGTCACGTGACGTTCCCGCGTTTGGAAGGCGCGCGCATCCTGGCCGATTTCGGTGTGGTGTTTCTGCTGTTTCTGGTCGGACTGGAATTGTCCGCCGAACGTCTGTGGGCGATGCGCCGCTGGGTGTTCGGCGCGGGTACGGCGCAGGTGTTGATCAGCGCGCTGTGCATCGGCGCGCTGGCAGCCGCATTTGGTAATTCATGGCAATCGGCGGTGGTCTTGGGCCTGGTATTGTCATTGTCATCAACCGCCATCGTAGTGCAATTGCTGACGGAGCGTCGCGAACTTGCATCGCCCGTGGGCCGCGCAAGTTTTTCAGTGTTGTTGTTGCAGGATTTGGCCGTAGCGCCGTTGCTGGTGTTGGTCGGTATTCTCGGTCAGTTGCAGGATGGAAATTTTTTCGGGTTGATCGCGGTCGCGCTACTGAAAGCTGTCGCTGTGATTGGCTTGATTGTGCTGCTGGGTCGTAGTGTATTGCGTCCGCTGTTTCACCGTGTATTGGTGACGCGCCAGCCCGAGACATTTATGGCCATGACCTTGCTCAGCGTCCTGGGCATCGCAACATTAACCTGGGTGGCGGGTCTGTCGCTGGCGTTGGGCGCATTTCTCGCGGGCCTGCTGTTGGCCGAAACCGAATACCGCCATGAAATTCAAGTGATGATCGAGCCGTTCAAGGGCTTGCTCATGGGCATGTTTTTTATGGGCGTAGGCATGAGTGTGGACGTGCGTACGCTGTTGCACGACCCGCTGTGGATTCCGCTGTCAGTGCTGGGATTGTTCGCGGTAAAGAGTCTGGTCATGATTCCGCTGTTCAGAAGCTTCGGACTGTCGTGGGGTCAGGCGATGGAGTCGGGTGCGTTACTCGGGCAAGGTGGCGAATTTGCATTCATCGTCATCGGCATCGCCATACTGCAACAGGTGCTGCCGAATGAAGTGGGACAATTTGTCATGCTGGTGGTCGGCTTCAGCATGCTGGCGACCCCCATGGTCGCGCGCGTTGGCTGTACATTGGGGCGGTGGATCGACAGTGGTTTGGGTCAGTCGGTGGTGACTGAGCCCCCCAGCGTGCCGGAGCTTGACGGGCACATTGTTATCGCCGGGTTCGGTCGGGTTGGGCAGTTGCTCGGGGAATTGTTCGTTGCGCAGAACATTCCCTATCTGGCGCTGGAACACGACGCGAAGGTCGCGAACAATCTGCATCGGCGTGGATTGCCGGTGTTTTCCGGTGACGCCAGCCGCCCGGATTTATTGCGTCAGGTGCGTGTCGATCGCGCTCGCGCGGTGGTCATTACCATGGACCACTACAGCGCCGCGCTCAACGCGGTGAGCGCAATCCGCCGTGACTATCCCAAGGTGCGTATTTTCGCGCGCGCCCGCGACGAAAAACACGCGCAGCTTTTAATCCGCGCCGGTGCTAACGAGGTGATTCCAGAAACGCTCGAATCCAGCCTACAACTGGCGGCGTTTGTGCTGGAAGAAATCGGCATGCCGGAAGCAGCGAGCGCCGAGTTGATCCAGCGCGAACGTGAAAAACGCATCAATTGCAGCAACGCGACGGTAAGCGCGATCTCTACCGAGAGCCAGCCAAACACCCCTTCGAAACCCTTCGGTCACAACACGCGATAACCGAAAAACGTCGCAAGCTTTTCCAGCAAAACCGTATCAAGTCGCGCCGCGTTTACTTGCAGTACGCCGCACGGGCGCGGGATTCGTTAACATTTTAACTTCAGAATTCGCCGGGCCGACCCGTTCGCCGACCGCGCAACCCTTTTCACAGCGCAGCTTTTGAAAATGAAATTCGGGGAAGTCATGTGACCAGAGTGCGAGCGTCGCGACGTCGTCGGGGCGGTTGGTGTTGTTGACAATAATGGCGGACTGGTCGGTCAACCGTGCGCGCAGCAGGAACAGCGCCGGGTAACGCGCGTATTTCTGCGTTTCGGAATTTGGTCCGTTGATCACCATCAAGTCGATGGCGCTATTGGGTAAATCACTCAGTGCGTACCAAGTGAAATCGTTGCCGTTGAGGGTGTATTGAATCGGCTCGGCGTAGATTACCGTCGCCCATTCGGTCAGGCCATGTTCGTTTAGCCAGCGATAGGTTTTGTTGGCGCTGTCAATGTCTTGATCCATGCTATAGACGTGGCCATAACCGTTTTTGCTGAGCGTTTTCGCCAACACCACGGTGGACACGCCGCTGCCGCATTCCACCACGTACTGTGGGCGGCGACGCCCCGCCTGTTGGGCCAGCTCACGCAGGAAATCCGGCGAAACCGTGTTGCCGCGCAAGCGTGGCAATGCGCGGTCAAAGCCTAATTCCTGATGCAACGATTCGAACGCTTCAATCTGGCTGTACAAATTGTCGATATCGCGCTTGGTTGCCGCACTGAGCGCAACGATGCGCAGGCTGCGCAGTTTAAACAGCAGAACGCCGATCAACACAATTAAAGCGACAATCAGTGCGGCAAGCAGGGCGGAGATGACAAGTGGCATGGTGATTTCCTTTTTGGCAATCAGTTCAGCGCGTAAACAGCAGCGCAAATGGTAGCCGAGAAAACTTAAAAAATGATTGAGGGCTGGGAGGGTGTTAGGTTAAATAATGTTTCCATCAGGCCACCCCGCCTGGATAACGTGACCCATGCCGCTGCACGTTTTCGCGTTCCCGCAGCGCCCTGCTAAACTACCGGCCGTTGTGTTTTTCAGGATGAGCCGATGACCCTCCGCACCCGTTTTGCCCCCAGTCCCACTGGTTATCTGCATGTCGGCGGCGCGCGCACCGCGCTGTATTCGTGGCTGCATGCGCGCAAGCACGGCGGCACGTTTATTTTACGTATCGAAGACACCGATCTGGAGCGCTCCAGCGTCGAATCGGTGAATGCGATTTTAGAAGGCATGACCTGGCTCGGGCTGGAGTACGACGAAGGGCCGTTCTATCAAACGCATCGCTTTCCGCGTTACAAGGACGTCATCGCGCAGATGGTGCAGGCGGGCACGGCGTACCGCTGCTATTGCTCGAAGGAAGAGCTGGAGCAGATGCGCACCGCACAGATGGCTAACAAAGAGAAGCCGCGTTACGACGGCCGCTGTCGACACCTGGCCCAAGCACGTCCGGGTGTTCCGGCGGTGGTGCGTTTTAAAAATCCCATCGACGGTGAAACTGTGGTCGATGATCTGATCAAAGGCCGCGTGGTGTTCAAGAACACCGAGCTGGATGATCTGATCATCGCACGCACCGACGGCACGCCGACCTACAATTTCACGGTAGTTGTCGATGACATGGACATGAAAATCACGCACGTGATTCGCGGCGACGACCACCTCAACAACACGCCGCGCCAGATGAACATTCTCCAGGCTCTGGGCGTCACACCGCCGCATTATGCGCACGTGTCGATGATCATGGGTGCGGACGGGCAGAAGCTGTCCAAACGCCACGGTGCAGTGAGCGTGATGCAGTATCGCGACGATGGATTTTTGCCGGAAGCCTTATTGAATTATCTGGTGCGCCTGGGCTGGTCGCATGGCGATCAGGAAATTTTTTCCGTCGATCAGATGATCGAACTGTTTGATGTAAACAACGTGCACCGCGCGGCGTCGGCCTTCAACCCCGAGAAGTTGCTGTGGCTCAATCAGCAGTACATCAAGACCAGCACTCCCGAACACGTCGCACGGCATTTGAGCTGGCACTTAAGCAAACGCGACATCGATCCGTCCGCCGGGCCGGATATTGTCGAGGTGGTGAAGATTCATCAAGAGCGCGCCAAGACCTTGGTCGAATTGGCTGACAGCGTGATGTGTTTTTACAAGGACTTCAGCGGCTATGAAGAAAAAGCCGCGACCAAGCATCTGACAAAAGACGGGGCTCCGGTGCTACATGCGCTGCGTGAACAGCTCGCGATTCTTGAGCCGTGGACACCGCAGGAAATTCATCGCGTGGTGGGTGAAGTGGCGGAGCAGCACGGCATGAACATGGGTAAGCTGGCGCAACCGCTGCGTGTCGCGCTGACCGGCACGGCGGTGTCACCACCGATTGATGTCACGACCCACTTGATCGGCAAGGCGCGTGCGCTGGCGCGGATCGGACAGGCGCTGCGCTACATCGAAAAGTAGCTTTAAAAAACGGCTCTTAGCAAATTGAGTCAGCGCTGGACAATTCCAGATACGTGACTTTCCCGTTTTTCAAACCGACGGTCACTCCCGCGCACGCGTTGTAGTACGGCTTACCTTTCCAGCCGCCGTGCTCATCCTCGAAGCAACCTTCGCGTTTTAACCAATAGTCATATTTAGGATCAGTTTCGGGAATCGGGATTTTCGGACAGGCCACCCAAACAAAATGAGCGTTTTCACGACGCTCATGTTTCCCGAGAATTTTCTCCATTTTTGCCGCAGAGACACCAAGGCCGACACCGCTTTTTGTTGAAAAAGAGTAGCGTCCCTTCAGAACCGGCTTACATCGTTGCGTATCTGTGAAAAATTCGGCCGAAGAATAGAGGCGGATATCAGTGACTAGGTACTGTGGCGCTCCCGCCATTTCAGAGTTTGATGCGAACACCACCCATGTACCTGCGTCTCCTGAGCCGAAGCGAAAACAAATCTTTGTTTCAGAACTGTGGGCGTCCCCGGTGTGCCATTGACCGGCCGCGCCGTAAAGTCGAGCCACATCCTCAAAGGTACTTTCCCCCGGAGTAATTCCGAGAATTGTCAATGCGCGCCGGTCTAAACCGTCAGCGGCTGCGGGGGCAGCGCAAGAACACAGTAGAACGAGGGTTGAGACGTAGCGATTAAGTGAGAGAACCTTTTGAAATAATGTCATTGAGTAGCACGGCGACATATTTTTTACCTTACGACATTACATCCTTTAGCCACGTATCTAGCGCGGCAGGTGAATCAAGAACCCTGGCGTTTTTATTCAACGACGGAGGGATCTGCGTTCTGTCATAACCAGTGGGCTCACCAGTCTTGACGGCCACAACCCATGCGTTCCGATGACTCTTGACTTCTTTGTTCATGACTGACTGGGCAGGTAAGCCAACAAAACCACCCACCGCACCGTAGGTCGCGCGCTGCGAATGTCGTTCGAGCGTGGCAACGACGGTTGCGAGACGGAGTTTTTTTGGGCTCATGGAAGCCACCTGACAGTGCGTTACGGCGCAGCGACGGTAAACCCCACCATCGTCGCGCGCAGCTCTTTGCTTAAGATTTTTGTGACATCGTCTTTGGCGCGCAGCGCGACCAGCGGTTTTTGTTGCGCAGAGACTTTGATCGGCCAGCGTTTGGTGCCTCGGGTTTTGCCATTTCTGTCGAGCAATTTGATTTCGAGCGCACCTTGCGACCACCACCAGCCGTCGAATTTCTGTCCGAGGTCTTCCAGGTTCAGCGACGTTTCCAGAATAAAGTCGGTGTTTGCGGAATCGTCAGCCGCAAAACCTGCGGCGGCAATGGCGCCTGCCATGAGGTCTTTGACTTGCCCGCTGTCGTCATTGGTAATGATCGGGCGCACGCGCGTGCGATTGAGTAATTTTTCAAAATCGTTTTGCAGTGAGGCAATGCTCCAGGTGGTGCGTACGCCTTCGCCGCTGCGGTCAACGACCGTCAGGCTGCGCTGGAATGCGAGCCGCTCAATTTGCGCGTTAAGTGCGCGATTGGCCTTGCCGATTTTTACCAATGCATCTTCGCTGTTGGCGGCCGCATCAATGCTGATGCGAGTGGATTCATCCAGGCGCCCGATTTCCTGACGCAAGGCGGCGGCGGCTTGTGTGCGCGAAAGGATCGCCAGCGCATGCTGCTCGCCACTGACGGAATCGCGCCATACGTCGCCGATCTGAATGCCACGCACAATCTGGTCGGTGCTGGTGAGAATGGTGCGTGTGACCTCAAGTTGTGAATGCGTCTGCTGCGTTTTGTCGTTTTCCTTCACGGCGCTGAACGCCTGTACGTCTTTCTGGTTTTCCTGGATGTAAACCTCGAACGTTTTCGCCAGATCGGCGCGCGCACGGTCTTTGGCGTCATCGGACTGCCGACTTTGCCCGCGACCGGTGAGATACAGCTCCGGGGAATACTGCGCACTGCGCCCGTTGACCCAGTCCGGCTGGTCGGCGGCGGGCTTGCGGGGCGTGCCGCTGCAGGCGCTGAGCAGCAAAGCCACGCTCAAAATGAGAGCTGGTGTTCTAAATGTCATGATGATGCACTCCGTAAAATTCAAGATGTCCAGTGAAACGCAACATAAGTGGCTTTGCCCTGCGTAATCGATACGCTGCCCAAGTCTTGCGTGTGAATCAGTTTGCCCGAGTTATCCAGCAATTCAAGCTGGGCTTTGTGGGCGCCTGGCGCTAGCGACACGCGTCCCAGATGGATCTGCGCCGGCAGGCTGGACCAGCTGCGTGTATCCGCCTGTTCGGAAATCACTCCCGCCAGATTCATCAGTAATCCAACTCCGGCATCGCGTTTCTCCGCTTCTTTGCTCATGCGATATTTTACTGCCGCACGCGCCACCGCGCGTGCGGTGATGGCGGCGATGTGCGATTCCAGGGATTTGATGGCAAGCGCGTTGATATCTTCCACTAAGTCGAGTCGCACCGTCTGATCGCCGACCCGCAAACGTGCCTGTGTGACCTGCACGGCGCGCGGCCGATATACTGGAAGTGCGATGCGTATGAAGCGACCCGAGGTGGGGTCGAGCGCCTGCGATGCGACTTCACCTTTAAGCGCCACCAGGCTGGTGTGCAGGGTCAGTACCAATTCGCCGTGGGTTTCGCGGCTGGCGACACTGGGCCAGTCTTTGATTCCAAATTCCTCACGGAATTTTTTAAGCTCGTCTTCGAGTCCCTGGCGTTCGGCCAAACGCAACAATGCGTATTTGAGCGATTCGGGTAAGGCCACGTGGTACTTCTTTTTGTAAAGATCGAAGGCCTCGTAGGCCTTGCGATACGCAATCATCGCATCGGACCACTCGCCCAGATTCTCGTAAATAATGCCGGTTAAATAACGCGCAAACGCTTCTTCGGTGAGCGCCGCTCCGTGCGCGCCGCCGTTTAATTCGCGGATTTTTACGTCGACTTGCAGCACTTCCACGCGTGCTTCATAAGGTTGTTGCAAGTCGAGGTAGTTGAGTGCCTTGTAAATATGCAGCAAGACTTTTTCGAAGTCTTCGCCTTCGTAGCTGCGTACCGTGTCGTTGACAATGACGGAGCTGGTTTGTTCGGTGATGCTCACCGCTTCCACGGCGTCGATGAGCCGCTTGGCTGTTTCCAGGGCCGTATTGCTGTCGGTATAGCGCTGGTTCAGGCGTAACAGTATGCCTTTGTTCAGATAATACAGCGGTGCATCCACTCCGGTTGGAGCATAGGCTTTATCCAGTGCTTTCAGCGCAACATCGGGCTGGCGCGCACTGAGTGCGCGCTCAATCGGTTGAAATTTGTAGGCGTAACCGGCGCAGCCGCTTGTGGCACTCACCAGCAGGCTGACGAGTACAGCACGGAGCAATAAACGTTGGTGCATGATCTCAAGCCATTACGTGCAACACGGCAGGGTTGTTACAGCCGCATCTTGCCTTTTTCCACCAGCTTTTTGATTTTCTTCTGGCCGACCCACACCTTGCGGTTGTCGGTCATGCTGATCAAGGTCAGGTCGATTTGATAAAATTTCACCTGATTTTTGCCTTCCGCGTCGATGATGGTATTGATTTCACCCTTGAGCATGAAGTCCGCGCCGGCCTCCTTGCCCATCGCCTTGCGTGTCTCCTCGGAGGCGTTCAGATCCTGATCTTTTCGTTCCCCGCGTACTTCCTGGCGCTCACTGCTCGACGCGACGAATTGCACGTCGCCAGCGTTGATCAACACGCGCTCTATGTCGCCGACGAAGGTTTTGACCGCGATGTGTTCGTGACTGAGGTTCTTGATTTCACCGACGATCAACGATGGCGTTTTTTTGCCTTCGGATTTATTGCGTGCCAGCCACGGTGCGGACAACACGTCCCGGATCATTTCTTCCGACACTAAACGCGAGTCGGTGTCGTTCCAGTCGCCGCTCAAATCCGTAACGGTTCCCACCTCCATGCGTGCAACCTTGGTTCCGCCGCAGCCGAAGCTGAGAGTCGCGCTTAATACAATGGCTCCTATCGATACGATGCGAATCGTGCGCATTATTTTTTCCCCGTCAGTTTGTCGAAAATGGTGTCACCGCGCTGTTCGATATGCGTGCGCAAATCAGCATTCATCTCTTGCGTGTTTTTAATGATGTCTTTCACGTACTTCATGTCGAGCTCGGCCAAAGAATAGATGATGCCCTCTTTATCGTCGCGCCAGTTGGCAATAATTTTTGCGCCGCTGAGATTCACCCGGGTGACGTTCTCAATGGAGCGCGACACGCTTTGTTGCGTTTCCGCGCTGCTGCCCGCCGAAGACGACGCCAGAAAATCTTTGGAGACGACGTCCATATAGGACGACAGGATGCGCGCGACTTCCGAACGTGCGCGATTTTCTGCGGTGCTGCGTTGTAATTCCATATCGCCCAGCTTCGGCGCAGAACCGATGCCGTGGAACAAACGGCCGTCTTTGGAGTTCAGGGTGTTGGTGCCTTCATTCACCCAGTCCGGTGCGCCTTTGATTTTCAAATTGCTTTCGACCACGGTTTTTCCGCCACCGCATGCGCTCAGCAACGCGACCGACAGGACCAGTAACGCGCCAACAAATTTTTTCCCGATGCTCATCATGATCTCCTTGACCGTTAACGACGCAGTGCGTCGCACAATTATGAGGTGGCGAAGATGATGAACTACATTGCAGAGAGGGTCAATTGCGGAAAAGACCCCGTTCATCCGCGCGTACCGCAGCGGATGAACAGATGTTGCGTCGGACGTTATTTCAGGCGGTCGTGCGAAGACGTTTTGCTACGGGACCACTTCAAGCTGGCTTAGCCAGTAATCCGCTTTGCCTGGATCGCGCTTCAAGCCAAACCAGCCTTCGCGATAGGCAATGGCTAAAAATTCCTGCGCTTTCGGGTAGCCGCTTTGTGCCGCTTTTTCGTACCAGCTCACGGCTTCGTGTTCACTCATGCTGCCGCTTAGGCCGCTGTGATACATCAATCCCAGATTGAACTGCGCCTCAGCATTGCCGGATTGCGCAAGTGATCTCCATTGCGCCATCGCCGTGGTGTAGTCGCCGGCTTCGGCGGCGATGAAGGCGGATTCGGCGTCACCGGCATGGGCGAGTGGGCTCAGTGTCAATAACAATGCTGACAGCGTGCAGTTCAATAGTGGGGAGGCGATACGCATCAAGGATTCCTCATCTCAACATTATTTCGTTGTTCATTCTTCCCGTAGTTTTAACACCATGCCGTGAAGCAAATCACAGGCACGCTATAACTGGCCATTCAGCGGCTATTCAGTTCTCAGGGCGTAGCCTGAAGCTGCAATAAACGTTATATGGAGGAAAAAGAGCATGCATACTCGAATCACAGTAATCGTTGCGACTTTGTTCGGCGTGTTGTTGAGCGGTGTCGCCTGCGCCGATGACGACCGGCATGGGCGACGCGGGCATCATCGCCATCATGAAAGTCACCACCATCACCACGCACGTCCCGAGCTTGTGTATGCGCCGGTAATTTATGTCGAGCCCCTGTACCGTGTGGTGCATCGTGCGTCACCGCGCCGCGAGTGTTGGTCGACGACAGATTCTTATACGAGTGGCGGGCACGACGACAGCGCAGCGGGCATGGTATTGGGTGGCGTACTGGGCGGGGTGCTCGGACACAACGTCGCTCGCGGCCAGGATCGTGATGTTGCAACGCTGGTCGGTACTTTGTTGGGCGCGTCGATTGGTCATGACCTGGGCCATACCCAAGCTGCTGCGCCGGTGACGCGTACCCGCTGCAGAACTACCGGTACTGACGAGGAGGTCGAGCAGGTGATCGGCTATCGCGTGCGCTATCGCTATTCCGGTCGCATTTACGAGACCCACACGGATCACCATCCCGGGGCACGTGTACAAGTCAATATCAGCATCGGCGACTGAATATCGACGCTTGCAATGTGGCAGTGATTTTGAATTAATGTCGGCTCTTCGCGCGCGAGCGCATTTTTCTTAATGAATGTTAAGTATTTGGAGAGACGATGATGAAACCAATTCGACGTATGGTTCCTGCACTGGTGATGATGGCGATGCTTCCCTTGCACGCAGGTGCAGCGGATTTGAAATGGGATGGCTTTCTGGACCTCACCTTCATGGCAATCGACGACAACGGTTCACAAGGCCGATTCGACATCAATGGTGAATTGGATCTCAATGCTGCACTGGGCAATAAAGTCACGTCCCGCATTGATCTCGATTTGTTCAATTCGGCAACGGGCGGCGACTCGGGTGTTTTTGAGCAAGCCTTTGTGGCGTGGGAATCGCAAAAAGGCATTCAGTTCAAAGGCGGCGTGTTCAATAACCCGCTGAGTTGGGAAGCGGAAGACGCCCCCGGGCTGTATCAAGTCAGCCACGGGCAGTTGTATTCACTTTGGGACGGTACGACGGCGTTGCATGGTAACAATGTGCTGGGTGTGTCGGTGTCTGCCCAAACCGGCCTAATTACCTTGACCGGCGCGATACTCAATGATCTGCTGGAAACGCCCGAGGAAAATTCATTTATGGGTGTGGTTGGCATCAAGCCTAACGCCCAAACGGATTTGAAAGTGGGCTTTATTACTCAAGATGCCGGTCTGGAAACCATCGTGGATATTAACGCGACCTACACTCAGGGACTGTTCATGGTAGGTGGCGAAGTCATGCTGCCGAGTGAAGGCGTTGACATGGGTCTGGGTGTCACGGGTACTTACAAGTTTTCGCAGCAAGCCACCGGCACACTGCGTTTCGACAACGTGAGCTACGATGGCAATGCGGACGACAGCCGGTCGATCACCATTGCCGCGAGTTACATGCTGGAAAAAAATCTGGCGGTGAACGCGGAGCTGCGCTCTAACAATAACGGTCCTGCTGACGGCGATCAGGTGCAGTTTGAGTTAATTGCGACGTTCTAAGATGGTACTAAATGGTGGGTCGCGGCATGCTCGTGCCCGGCCCACCGTTGTTTTTGCGGTACGCGGTCAATGCAGCGGCCGCGGCCTTCCCAAGTGATAACCCTGCACATAATCCACGCCCAGGTTACGTAGCGCTACCAGCGTGTGGTCGTTCTCGACACTTTCGGCGATGGTCTTGATGCCCATCAAATGGCCGATCTGATTGATGGATTCGACCATGGCGGTATTGATGCGGTCACCCGCCATATCCACGACGAAGCTGCCGTCGATTTTCAGATAATCAACCGGCAGGTTTTTCAGATAGGCGAACGAGCTGACGCCGCTGCCGAAATCGTCGAGCGAGAAGCGGCAGCCCAGGCTTTTGAGCGACGTGATGAAGTGCGTGGCCTTGGCGACATTCTGGATTGCGGTGGTCTCGGTAATTTCAAAGCCAATCCGGTGTGCGGACACGCCGCTTGCTTTCAGTTCGTCGGTCACAAAATCGAGGAACTGTCCGTCATTCAAGGATTGCCCTGACAAGTTAATGAAGTAGGGGGCTTGTTGCCCGTTGGCCTGTTGTTGCTTTAGCCAGCCAAGAAATTTCCGGATTACCCAGCGATCAATGCGCGGCATCAGGTGGTAACGCTCCGCCGACGGCAAGAAGCGTGCGGGCGCGACAATTTGTCCGGCGGAGTCCAGCATGCGCACCAGCACCTCGCCTTGGTGTGATCGGGCCGCGTCGTTCAAGTCGACGATGGGTTGAAAATACAACCGGAACTGATCTTCATCCAGCGCGCGCTGGATACGTTGCATCCACTGCATCTGCCCGTGCTGTTTGGCCATTGTCAAATCGTTCGGATGAAAGATATGAATGCGGTTGCGGCCCAGTTCCTTGGCGACGCCGCAGGCGGAATCTGCGGCACGCAGCACGTCGGTAATTGCGGCGAGTTCCTGGTTGAGCGGGACCACGCCGATGCTGGCGGCGAGGTTGAAGGTTTTGTCTTCCCAGACAAAACGCAGCGCTTTAACGCTTTCGAGTAAATAGGCGGCGACTTCCACGCCGTGCGCGAGTTCGCAGTTAAACAGCAGCACGCCGAATTCGTCGCCCCCCAGGCGCGCTAAAATGTCATGCTCGCCCAGGGTTGTGGCCAGCTTGGTGCTGAGTTGTTTCATTAACTCATCACCGGCCGCGTGTCCACAGGTGTCATTGATGACTTTAAACTGGTCCAGGTCGATGTAGCACACCACATGAGATGCAGTGCTGCGTCGCACGCTTTCCAGTGCGGTATCCAGGCGGTGCTCAAATTCGCTGCGATTGATGAGGCCGGTGAGTACATCATGTGAAGTCTGGTACGACATTTTGTGCGCCAGATGACGCATCTCCGACACGTCCCGCAGTATCAATACCGCTCCGATGGTTTGACGAGTGGTGTTTTTCAGCGGAGTGGAATTGATTTCCACGTAAAATTCCTGGCTGTGGTCGCGATGCACCAGCACGCTGTATTGTGCTTGATTAGTGTGCGTCAGTCGGTCGTAGTCTTCGGCCATTGCGTCCAGCCGGGTGGTTTCATCACGCAACTGGAGGATGCGTTGCAGCGGTATGCCGCGTGCTTCCAGTGGCGTCCAGCCGCTGAGTCTGGATGCGGCCTGATTCAGGTAAATTACCGCGCCGAACGTGTCGGTGGTGATCACGCCCTCGCTGATGGATTCCAGTGTGACTTGCGATAATTCATTGAGCTGTTTGAAGCGTTCTTCAGTGTGCGTGCGCTGCATCGACAGCAAGCGGGTTTTGATAATCAAGGCGGCTTCGCGCGTCACACCTTCAATCAGTGACACCTCGTTTGCGCTGTAGTTACGTCGGGTTTTGGTGTTGACCGACATCAGCACGCCGAGCATTTCGTTTTCGGCTACCAAGGGCACCAGCAGCGCGGATTCGGTGGTGACGCCGGGCACGAGGCTGGGCGCATCGGCGTGTTCCGGCGTGGCGCTGTACAGGGCGGTTTTGCGCAGATTGAAACATTGCGCAACCAGCGTGGGTGCGCTCAACGACAAGCGGAAATGTCCGGCGGCATTGAATGCGGCGCCAGTGTATGCAACACACAGCAGTTCTTTTTGTGCGTCGTCATGCAAAAACAGGAAGCACATGTCGTCATTGATAGCTTGCACGCAAATATCGCCCAGGACTGAAAAGCACTCATTGGGTTTCAATGTGCCGATACTTTGTATTACACGATTGCTGATGTTCAGGACCTGTTGATGCACACGCAGTTCATCAAGCAAAATCTGGAAATGTGCGGCAATGACACCGATCTCGTCGGTCGACTGCGGGTGCCGCGCCGGTGTGCTTGACGGGTTGGTGAGCCGGGTTTGCAACATATCCTGCAAGGGTTGCAACGCTTGCTCGAAACTGCGCGCCAGCATCAAGGTGCCCAGGACGGCAAGTAGTTCCAGACCCAGCCACATCACAAAGGTTTCGGTACTGAAGAAGCCGGTGAGCGTCCAGAAATACTCCACCAGCAGCATGTTGACCAGCAGCGGGATCAGCGCACTGATGAGAAAAACCTTGGTGCGCACCGTAACGTGTGGTGTGATCAGCCGCGTGGTACTCAGCGCGCGCCCGAATAAATCCAGAAAGCGGATGAAAACTGGCAGACCGACAATGATGGTAGCGATGAGTGCGACCGAGTGAATGCGGAACCAGTCAACCAGTTGGGGTTCGAAGCCCGCATGCATTTGCGCACTGGTGATGACCAGCGTGGGTGCGAGTAGCGTGTAACAAAGAAATACCGACCAGAACGCCGACGGAAAACGCCGTAGCCGTCGTTCGGCCTCCGCAGCGCCGACCGGCGTGCGGCGTGTAAGATAGGCGAGGATGGGGTGGAGGTAACGGCCGAAATACCACTCGTTAAAAATCAGACTGCCTACCAGAAACAATACGATGGGCAAGCCGAGCAACACGTCCATGGTTTGTGTGGCGGAAAATATTTCGATCGAGACCAGGAACGCCGAACCGAGCGCCGGGGGCAGGGCCCAGACAAGAAACAACAGCAGGCGAAACTGGCGGGCAAACGAACCCGCCGCGATGAGCGGATTGTAAGGTGTGTCAATGTTGTTATGGTTCAGATGTGTTCTCCGTACCGGGTGACGTCACCCGATTTAAACACGGTCAATCATAGTACCTGTTTTTTTGCTGTAAACGGTGCAACCCGGTTAGCGTGCCAACAACTGCTCAAACTAGTATCACGACTCAGAGATATCGGAACCAATGAAACGGATGGATTTTTTTGCCCGGCGAGGCGCAGACCCGCCGCAATACTGTACGTATTGCCAGGGGCGGCAACGACGCAGGGCGAAAAAAGACACCGTTTCATGGATATCTCTGAGTCGTGATACTACGCGCGCCCGCGCCTGCATTTGTGGTGAGTAGCATGGGCGACTTATAACAGCATCATGGTGATCCAGTGTCTATTAAAACAGGCAATGAATAAGCAACCCGCGCGAATGCGCACAGGATACTTGCAGGCCCTCGCGCTTGTTGTGGTGTGGTGCACAGTTGTGCCCGTTTACGCTGATGCGACGCAGGATTTGGGCGCGCAGCGCAAGGCTTTCATCAGCGCGCAGGTGGCGGTGACGGCGGGTAAAAGCGCAATTTTCAAAACCTTGCTGCCCAAGCTTGAGACCTACCCCCTGTATGGCTATCTGTTGTTCGAGGATTTAAGCCGCCGCCTGCCCACTGCCAAAGAGGCCGAGCTGCGCGCTTTTCTCACCCGTACGGCGGACAGCCCGATCAACGCGCGCTTACGTAACTTATGGCTGGCGCAGTTGGCGCAACAGCAGCGCTGGAAAACTTTTATCGATGTCTACGCACCGCAAGAGAGCGACGAGTTGCGCTGCTATTTTTTACGTGCGCGTCTGGCCACCGGAAAAATCAAGGATCTGATGGATGATGTCCAGCGTATGTGGTTGGTGGCGCACGAGCAACCGGCGGTGTGCGACCCGGTGTTCGAAGCGTGGCGGCGCGCCGGTGGCATGACGGAAGACCTGCTGTGGCAACGCATTCGGCTGGCGATGAACGCGGGCAAGCTGTCGCTGGCGCAAGCGCTGGCGCTGCACCTGAAAACGGAAGGGCGTGCGTGGGTGGAGCGCTGGGTGCGAGTACACCAAACCCCGGCCAAAGAACTGGAGTCGGCGGCGTTACGTCAAGACACGCCCGTCACGCGCGAGATTGTGCGTTACGGGGTGTTGCGTTTGCTGAAATTCGACGTCGATGTCGCCAACGACCGCTGGCGTGCGCTCAAACCACAGTACGCGTTTACGCCGGAGCACATTGCCCATGTGGAGCGCGAGATCGCGTTGCAGGCGACCCATCGTCAACACCCGCGTGCTCTGGAATGGTTGAGCGCGCTGAAGGTTGCCGACGAACAAGTGGTGCAGTGGCGTGCGCGCACCGCGTTATCCCAGGGCAACTGGGACGCGCTGCGTGCCGTAATCACGGCGTTGTCGCCGACCGATGCGCAGCAGGATCAATGGCTGTACTGGAAGGCGCGCGCACTGGCGGAAATCGGCGCGGCACAGGATGACTCGGTTTACGACGGCGTGGTGTTTGATCTGTTTGACAGCCTGGCCGGGCGTCGCAGTTATTACGGGTTCCTCGCTGCCGACCGGTTGTCGCGCGACTACCAGTTCAACCATGCCAGCGTGCAGTTTACCGAAGCCGAGTTAGCGCAAGTTGCGCAACTTCCCGGCCTGCAACGCGCCTATGAATTATTGCTGCTGGATCGAACCCTGGACGCGCGCAAAGAATGGCTGCTTGCGACCGCACATTTTGACAGCCGCCAATTGCAAGTTGCGGCGGTGCTCGCGCACCACTGGGGATGGCATGACCGCGCCATTCTCACCCTGGCGCAGAGTGCGGGAAACGACGACATGGATCTGCGGTTTCCGATGGCCTACCAAGATCAGGTGGCCGCCGTGTCGGGCCGTTACCAGCTGGATCCGGCGTGGGTGTACGGCATTATTCGCCAGGAAAGCGCGTTCATGCTCGACTCCCGCTCGGGCGTCGGTGCGCTGGGGTTGATGCAACTGATGCCGGCCACCGCGAGTTTCACCGCCAAATTGATCAAGCGGCCATTCAAGGGGAATTCCGATTTGCTCGACGTCAATCGCAACATCGAGCTGGGCAGCGCGTATTTAAAACATCTGGTGGATCAGTACGCGGGCAATCCGGTGTTGGCGACGGCTGCGTATAACGCCGGGCCGAACCGCGTGAACATTTGGCGACCCGCAGCTCCACAAGCAGCCGACGTGTGGGTGGAAACCGTGCCGTATCGTGAAACGCGCGAGTACATCAAACGCGTGTTGATTTACACCACGATTTTTGACCAGCGCCTGGGTGGGCAGATCACGCGCATGTCGGTGCGTATGCCCACGATCAACGCGACCAAGTAGCGTGCACCTTCTGGTACACTTTCGCGCCCGGCAGGCATACAAAAATTGTTTGTAGGTCAGGTTGCTGCGCAGCGGCTACCTGACAGACGGTGGGACGATGCGGGCAGCGGGCGAATAAAAATTTTAGACGGGAGTGGATATGAGCGCGAAGCGCCGGATTTGTGTGGTGGGCGGCACCGGATTTGTCGGGCGGCACCTGGTCGTGCGCCTGGCGGACGCAGGGCATTACGTAAAAGTCTTGGCCAGGCACCGTGAGCGGCATCGTGAATTACTGGTGTTGCCGACGGTGCACGTGGTCGAGGCCGACGTGCGCGATGAAGCCACCCTGCTGCGTGAATTTCGCGGTATGGACGTGGTGATCAATCTGGTCGGCATTCTCAACGAGTCCGGGCGCGCGCGCTTTCGCGACATGCACGTCGAGCTGCCGCGTCGCATTATGGCAGCGTGCCGCAAGAGCAATATCAAGCGCCTGCTGCACATGAGCGCGTTGAGCGCCGATGCCGGGCGTGGCGCCAGTCAATACCTGCGTACCAAGGGCGAAGGTGAAAACGCGATGCACGCTGAATCCGGCATTGCGGTGACCAGCTTTCGCCCGTCGGTGATTTTCGGGCCGGAGGATGACTTTTTTAACCGCTTTGTCCGGCTGCTGAAAATCGCACCCTATTTTTTCCCGTTGGCCTGCCCGCACGCCAAGCTGGCGCCGGTGTATGTCGACGATGTAGTGGAAGCATTCGCCCGCGCGTTGAATAATCGCGCGACCTTCGGGCAGCGTTACGATTTGTGCGGGCCGCGCAGCTACAGCCTGAAGGAGCTGGTTGAATACAGCGCGCAACAAGCAGGCTTGAATCGCTGCATTATCGGCTTGGGCAAAGGTATGTCGAGTCTATTTGCGAGCTTGCTGGAAATGGTGCCGGGCAAACCGATGTCACGCGACAATCTGGCTTCGTTACGCCAGGACAGTGTGTGCAAAGGTGAGTTCCCCGCAGTGTTCGCGCTCACGCCCGCATCGATCGAGGCGATTGTTCCGGTGTACCTGGCGCGCGGCAACACGCGTAAAAAATACCCTGGCTATCGGGAGCGGGCCGGGCGGGGTTGAAGGAAATTGCGCCTACTCCGCTAATTTTTTCAGACTTATCTTGCGTTCCGTTTCCGGCAACTCACCCAACTCCTTAGCCGTCGCATAAAACGCCGCAAAGTCATAGTTCTTCTGCTTGAGCAAAGCTTGAAATGCCGGTACGTCGTCGGCGTAAGTAGTTACGGACGCGAGCTTGGCGTTATTGAATTGGGTGTCAAACCACGCGTCGTATCCCGTGTAGCCCTCCCAGCGCTGCTTTAATTGCGCGTAATCGTTTTTGATAAATCCGTATAACTGTTGTTTCTGTGCGCGCTTGGTGTCGGCTGGCAGATCGGCAGCATAAAGTTCCCTCAGCCGATCACGCGCGCGGTTGATCATGGCTACGAATTCATCGCGGCGCGTTTCGTTGTGCGCGTAGTCGTCAAGTTGTGCGGGCGTGCCGTGGCGTTGCAGAAATAATCGCACGCCTTCCAGCTCTACCGTGCGCGCAAAGCTTTCGTTAAACGTGGTGTCGTTCTTGACATAAAGCTGTTGGTGCGCGAGCTCGTGAAAAATCAACCCCGCCAGCGCGGCTTCGGGGCGGCGGATAAAAGTGTTAAGCACCGGATCGTCAAACCAGCCCAGCGTCGAATAGGCGTCCACGCCGCCGGTGTAAACGTCGTCGCCTTGCGCGCGTAACGGCGCGGCGAATTCCTCTGCCGCTTCAGGCAAGAAATGCCCGCGATAACTTACGCAACCGGCGAACGGAAAGCACCACTGACGTAACTCCAGAGAAAATTCCGGCGTCGCATACACCGTCCACACCACATGCTCGCGCTGCAAATCCGCATAGCTGCGGTAGCTGCCGTTGTCGGGCAGCAATAGCGTTGCGCTTGCGAACTCGCGCAGGCGCAGCACGCGCGTGAGTTTATCTTTGAGATCGGCGGGCGTGTCGGGGCGCTTGACCAGGTCGGCAATCGCTTCGCGCTTCCACAGTAAATCGAGCTGGCCGCGGATCGACTGCGTGTAATAGCCGAAATTGGAACAGCCTGCTGCCGATCCGACACAGGTCAGAATGAGCAGGCTGATGGTTAAGTGTCGAGGGCGCATGGTGGAGTGATAAGATTGATCGCATGCAAGTCTATCTGGTCGGCGGCGCGGTGCGCGATAAACATTTGGGGCTCCCGGTGCAAGACCGCGATTGGGTCGTGGTCGGCGCCACCCCGCAAGAAA
>JANOOV010000360.1:0-2638 GCA_031421535.1 Gammaproteobacteria bacterium | reverse complement strand
CCACACTGCGGGACGGGACCGACCATGCTCAACGACACCACCTACCATCGCATCAACACCATTCTGGAACGAATCCTCGCGGGTGGCGAGGCCACCGCCGACGAAGGTCTGTGGTTGTTGCAACTGGACCATGACTATCTGCCCTGGCTGATGGCCTGCGCGGATCGCCTGCGCAAAACCTATCGCGGCAACGAGATCGAAGTGTGCGCCATCTCCAACGTGCGCTCGGGCAACTGCTCGGAAAATTGTTCCTTTTGTGCGCAGAGCGGCCACCATAAAACCGCCGCACCAGTCTACAACTACATTCCTGATGACGACCTGGTGGCGCAAGCCAAACGCGCGCGCGAGTGGGGCGCGAGCGATTTTGGCGTGGTGTCCAAAGGCTGGGGCGTGCGCTCGGGTAAAGAGCATAAAAAGCTCAGCGAATATTTTTCCACGCTGGCGGAACACAGTGACATCGGACGTTGCGCCAGCCTGGGTGTGCTCGACGCCGACACCGCTCAGCAGCTCAAGGGCTACGGTCTTGAAAATTACCATCACAATCTGGAAACCGCCGAGAGTTACTTCGACAAGGTCTGCACGACCCACACCTATCAGGAAAACATCGACACCATCAAACACGCGCGCGATGCCGGGTTACGCGTGTGTGCCGGTGGTATTTTGGGCATGGGCGAAAGCGCAGCACAGCGCATCGAGTTGGCGATGACGTTGCGCACTATCGGTGTGGAATCCGTGCCGCTGAATTTTTTGAATCCACAACCTGGCACCCCGTTCGCCGACATTCAGCCGATGGCGCCGATGGACATGTTGCAGAGCATCGCCACGTTTCGTTTCATGCTGCCGCGCGCTGAAATCCGCATTGCCGGGGGACGCGCATTTTTGGGCGACATGCAGTCGATGATTTTCATGGCCGGAGCATCGGGCGTGATGATCGGTGACTACCTCACCACGAAAGGCCGTCAGGTCGAAGACGACTTGCACATGATCGACGCACTGCAGTTGCAGATTCGCGGCGATACTCAGCAGCGCCGCGAGGCGCGCAAGGCGAGCGGCGCGTCCGCGCACGTGCTGCAACGTTTAGCAAAATGAAACACGGAATTGCACTCCCCCTGAGGGAGCAGCAAGCCTGATTCATTAGTCATGCACTGACACATGCACCCCCGTTGGGAATCCTTGGCGCGCGAGCTGGACATACGCCGTGCCCAACACCTCTATCGCACCCGCCGCATCAACGCTGGACCGCAAGGACCGGAGTTGCAGATCGACGGCAAATCGGTGCTGGCGTTTTGCAGCAACGATTATCTCGGCCTGGCGAATCATCCGCCCGTCATCGAAGCACTCAACGAGGGCGCGCGTTTATACGGTGCAGGCAGCGGCGCAGCGCATCTGGTCAGCGGCCACAGCAGCGCGCATCACGCGTTGGAAGAAGAGCTCGCCGCGTTTACCGGGCGGCAACGCGCCTTACTGTTTTCCACCGGCTATATGGCCAACACCGGCACGATTGCTGCGTTAGTCGGGCGCGGCGACGCGGTGTTTCAAGACCGTCTCAATCACGCTTCGTTGCTGGATGGCGGGCTGTTGTCCGGCGCGCGCCTGCAACGCTACACCCACGGTCACGTCGCCGCGATTGAGCCGCAACTGGCGCACAGCAGTGCGCAACGCAAACTCATTGTCAGCGACGGCGTGTTCAGCATGGATGGCGATCTCGCGCCGCTGCCGCAACTGGTGGAGTGCGCCGACAAACACCAGGCATGGCTGATGCTCGACGATGCGCACGGCTTGGGCGTATTGGGCGCGGGGGGGCGCGGCTGCATCGAGCATTTCAGTTTGAATGCCGCGCAGGTGCCGATTCTGGTCGGCACGCTCGGTAAAGCCTTCGGCACTTTCGGTGCGTTCGTCGCCGGTGATGAAGTCTTGATCGAGCACCTGATTCAAAACGCGCGCAGCTACATCTACACCACCGCGCTGCCGCCCGCGGTTGCGCACGCCACGCGCACCAGTCTGCGTTTGGCACAGCATGAATCCTGGCGGCGCGAACATCTGCAAGAACTCATCGCACGCTTTCGCCACGGCGCCCAGCAACTGGATTTGCCATTGATGGATTCGTTCACACCGATCCAACCCTTGCTGATCGGTGATACCCAGCGCGCCGTGGAATTGAGCGCGGCACTGTACGCGCGCGGCATCCTCATCAGCGCGATCCGCCCGCCCACCGTTCCCGAAGGCAGCGCGCGCTTGCGCATTACGTTCACCGCCGCCCACAGCGAGCAGCAGGTGGATCGATTGCTGGCGGTGTTGGCGGAGGCCACCCTTCTCAGGCGCTGAAGCGAAGCTTGCCGTTGCCGATAACATCACAACATCATCCAAAGCGGGTTGGTGTGACAATGGGGTCGTGTAACAATTGCCTTGTACAGATACCCCACCATGAGGATTGCGCATGAAACACTTAATTCCGACCCTGCTGGCGGGTTGCGTTGCGACGCTGAGTATTTCCGCCGCCGCCGACGAAAAGCTCGATATCGAAACCGTCAAACGCGCTGTCGCGCAGGTTATTCCGAGTGCGACGCCTGATGTGATCGTGCCCGCGCCCATGGCGAATTTTTACGAGGTGCTGATCGGCGCACAGGTGTTGTACGTG
>JANOOV010000359.1:0-3581 GCA_031421535.1 Gammaproteobacteria bacterium | reverse complement strand
GATCAAGCCGACATTGAAGCGCTGCTTGGTTTGTTCGAGCTGTTTGCCGATGGCTTCGTGCTCGGACCTGGCAAAGGCGAGGCTGTCTTGCGCCGCCAGCACTTCAAAATAACGTTCGGCCACGCGCAGCGTGAGCGCCTGCTCCTCCGCCTTGAATCGCACTTCCGCTTCGCCGATTTCCGCGTCGGCGCGACTGCTTTGCGCAAATGCATCGGCGTGGAACAGCGGCTGCGTGAGCGTGAGGTTGTAGCCTTTGGAGGGGTAGCTGTCTTTGGTGTTGCTGGCTGAGGGGGTAGTGTCGAATTTCGAACGGGTGTAGTTCGCACCCAGATTCAGGCGGGGCAAAAAGCGCGCCCGGGCCTGTGGTTTGGCTTCCAGCACTTGCTGCATTTGCGCGCGCGCGCCGTGGATCTGCGTATCGTTTTGCGCGGCCTGTTTGTAGATCTCGAGCAAATCTTCGGCACGTGCCGACAGCGCCAGGCAGTACAGCGCACCAAACAACAAAACCGATGAAGCGAGCAATGAAATGCGTTGATTCATAATTCCCTCAGTACGTCGGCATGCGTGGGTCGATTTCCCTGGCCCAGGCGTTAATCCCACCATCAAGATTTACGATATTGCGAAAACCGGCCTGATCCAGAAATGCGCCGACGCGCTGGCTGCGCACCCCATGATGACAGATCAGCACGTGCTCCTGCTGCGGGTCGAGCTCGTTCATCGCGTTCATGATTTGACTCATCGGAATCAGTTTGGAATTTTCCAGGTGGCAGATCTGGTACTCCCAGGGCTCGCGCACATCCACCAGAATGGGCGCATGGGGTGACTTTTCCAGATAAGACTTGAGTTCGCTTGCGGTAATGTGTCGCATGGTGATGCTCCCCCACGAATAAGCCGTAGTTAAAAAACGAAACGTTGCGGTTGCGGCGCGTTAACCAGTGCCGGGACATCCGTTTCAAAGAGCGCTTCCTGAGTCCATTCGTTATCACCCAGGCGGGTGATCAATACACATTCCATAACCGGTGCGTCGCCGACCACGGCGAACAGGCGACCGCCGATTTTGAGGCGGCTTTTGTAAGCTTTTGGCATCAACGGCAAAGAGCCGCCGATGACGATGGCGTCGTAGGGCGCATCGTTTTTCCAGTCACGGCTGGCGTCGCCGATTTCCAATGTCACGTCGCGCCCGCCGTGACGATTCAGATTTTGCTGTGCCAGCTGCGCCAGCTGCGGATGAATTTCCACCGTGGTCACGCGGCGCCCGAGCTTGGCCAGCATCGCGGCGGTGTAACCACTGCCGGTGCCGACCTCCAGTACATTGTCGGTGCTGCGCAAGGCCAGCGCCTGCAACATGCGGCCTTCCATGATGGGTGTCCACATCGACTGGCCGTGGCCCAGCGGAATCGTCATGTCCACAAACGCCAGGTTGCGATAATTCAGCGGCACAAAATCTTCGCGCGGCGTCGCAGCGATCACGTCCAGTACTTTTTGATCCAGCACTTCCGCCGGACGGATTTGCTGTTCGATCATGTTGTGACGTGCGGTTTCAAAGTTCATGGGCAGACCACCGGGCTGATATCGGGATATCGCAAAGAGGTCACAGGTTAAGCACTTTGCAGGTGACTGGCAAGACCATCACTTGTCAGGGTATTGAAAAAGCGAAATGCGATTGATGCAGCGGGTTTTCAGTCGCGTGAACCTGCGCGCGGGTTTAATTCTATTTGCCGTTAAAAAGTAGGTTGGGTTAGGCGTAGCCGTAACCCAACAAGCAATGGGTAAAATTGCCGATTTTGTTGGGTTACGCCGCTCCGCGTCTAACCCAACCTACGCAAAACATTAATGTTGTTTTTATCGGGAAATGGAATAACTGGAGAGGCTCAACACCACACTATGCCGTGAAGCGCCCCACAGTGTCATTTACCGTGCGACATACCTTCAGCAGTTCGTCGCTGGCGCTGGCGGTGGTCGTGGCAGTGTCGTCGGCCTGTTGTGAGAGTTCCGCCATGCGTTCGGCAGTTTTAGAAATCTCATCGGTCGCCTTGCTTTGCTGTTCGGACGCCGCCGCGATTTGCTGAATCATATCGGACACCCGCTTCACACTGGTGACGATTTCACGTAGCTCATTCCCCGCTTGTGTTGAAAGCACTGTGCCTTCATCGGCGTGGCTCTTCGCCTTGTCCATGGTTTGCGCCGCACGCGCCGATTCGTTCTGGATCGACGCCACCATGGCGGCGATCTCTTTGGTGGCTTGGCTGGTGCGCTGGGCGAGCGTACGCACTTCGTCGGCGACCACGGCGAAGCCACGTCCTTGATCACCCGCCCGTGCGGCTTCGATGGCCGCATTTAATGCGAGCAGATTAGTTTGGCTGGCGATGTTATCGATCACACTGACGATCTCACCGATACGTTGAGAACTGGCGCCAAGCGCGGTGATCACGTCTGCCGATTCCCGTACGCTGTTGCCGATGCGCTGCATGCCGCTGACTGCGGCTTGCACGATACTGCCCCCGCGTGTGGCGAGCTCGGTCGAGGTCTGCGCGTAGTGCGCGGCTTGAGTCGTGTTACGCGCGACCTCCGCGATGGTGGTGCCCATTTCTTCCATGGTGGCGGCGGACTGTTGCGAAGTCATCGCCTGTTCGTTGGTGATGCCGCGCAGGCGGCGGCCATCGTTTGCGAGTTGGTCAGCTTGACGGCGTAGTGTATCGACCGCCGCTTGTAGCGTGCGAACTGTGCTCTGGAATGCCTCCAGCAGGAGATTGTATGCGGCCGCCACTTCGCCAACAGAGTCTTTGCTTTCTACCGGCACACGCCCGCACAGATTTCCCGAACGACTGACTTCCTGCATGCTGTCGCGTACCTTGTGCAGCGGTTTGATAATGGCGCGCACCATGAAATGCGTGAGCAACAGCGCCGCAATAAAGCCGCCCAGCAGCAACACGACGGTGAAGGTGACCTGCTTTCCCGCATTTTCTTTAGCTTGTGTGACGCTGGCTTGTATCGCCAGTTCGCGCGCTTCCACCAAAACAATCATGGGCTTGACGAGTTTTTTCTTCACGCCGACCCAGGTGTTGACAACATCGGTGAGCCCGTCTTTGTTACCGCTCTGGGCGGCGCGGAAAGCTGCGATGAATTCGGCTTGCCTGGAGGTGAGCTTGTCGAGACCCTCGGCAAAGGTTTTCATGGCCTCGGTTTCTTCCGGGCTGAGCGACACTTTCTTGAGTTCGGCGTATTCCTTCTGCAACACCGCAAGCCGATCCTGAAGCTGCGCGATCGCGCCGTTGCCCGAGACCATATCGGCCGCCACCGCCGGGATCAGCCCCTCAATATCTTTAAGTGCCGCGTTCATACGACCCACGGCAACCAGGGGATGTACGCTGGAAACTTGTATTTCCTCCACGGTTTTGAGCATGTTCCACATGCCCAGCGTGCCGATACCCCCCGCGATACCGCCCAGGCCCAGCGCGATGCCAACCACCAAGTACATTTTTTGGCTGATGCGCAGCCGATTTAACCAATTCATATCCACTTTGCATGCTCAGGTAGGCGGGGGCTCGCCCTGGAGCTTAGTCGGCGGATTAGGCAATTTC
>JANOOV010000358.1:0-15126 GCA_031421535.1 Gammaproteobacteria bacterium | reverse complement strand
CGGTCGGCGCAGTAACTTGAAACCGCGACGCGCGCAGAAACTTGATGTTTTCACCAAGGGTATTATCGCGAATATGCGGGTCATGGCAGGTATTGCACTTCACCATGCCTTCGGTCGCCGTTGGTGTTTGCGGCTCCAGGGGCAGCAGCGGTCGGACGCCTTTTTTACGCACACCGACATTATTAGCGATATTAGTCACCAGCGTAGCGGGATCGCGCATCTCGCCGTCTTTGGTTGCAAGCGCTGTGTTAAATGTCATTGAGATGGGATGGTCATTTTTCAGATCAATGCCGAGGAAGCGGGTAAACCCGGTATCGGTCCCTTCACCCGGCGCCATGACGCCGCCCGTACCCGTGCCGGTCATGGCGATGTCAGCAGTCAGCGCGTTGCGATCAGTAAACGCGCCGGTCAGTACATTCACGGCGCCGATGGCCATGGTGCCGTCGTGGCACGACAGGCATAATTTGGAAATACCGGTTGGCTGGCCTAACGCAACATCGGGGCCAGTGGCATCAATGGAACCCGAACGGTAGGTGTCATAGGTGTTCGGGGTGGCATTGGGTGATAACTTGCGATTCCACAACGGGTACGGCCCCGCCTCGCCCGCATGGGGGGTATGGCAAAACACGCAAATTTGTTTTTCGGTGGTCGCGGAGACCACGCGACTTCCCCCACCATCGAGGGCGGGCGTGATGGCGGCGGAAAAATTATGCTTGGTGTTGCGAATGTCGGCGATGCGCGCGGCGTAGGTCTGACTCGATGGGAGTACTGACAAACCGGCATAGAGCGCGACGGCGGCGACTTTAAACCATGTTGTACTCATAGAAGTCCTCGTTGCACACATACTCTTACGCTGCGGATGAAATATACGGGCTTGCGGTATACGTCCAAAAGCTCACTTTAATGTGCCGCCGACATACTCGAAAATCATCACCCGGCTGTTGAACATATCGGCAACATAAACCCGCTCTCGGGCGCCGGTCCAAACCCCGGAAGGCAAATAAAATTCACCAATTTCAGATCCCGTACCGCCCACGGGCAATAATAACTGACCCTCTGGCGAATATACTAACAAATGATCGTAATACGACTCCACCACGTAGATACGCCCGGCGTTGTCCACCGAAACTCCCTTCGGGCGCGGCAGGTCGCCGACATATAGCCCACGCTTGCCGAACGTGAGCAGATATTTTCCCTCAGCGTTAAGCACCTGGATGCGTGAGTTGAGTGTGTCCGTGACGTACAGCTTGTTATTGCTAAAAGCAAGGAAGGTGGGGAAGTTGAATTCGCCAACGCCCTCGCCACGTTGGCCGATGACATGGTGCAACTTTCCGTTGTCGTCAAATACTTTGATGTTATGGGCTTGGGTATCGGAGACGTAGATTCGGCCCGTCCACGGGTCGCGCGCGATTCCCGTTGGCCGTTTGAGTATACCGCTGCCAAATGACTCCAGCGGCTCGCCGTTAGGCCCCAGCCGAATCACCTCGGCTAAATCGGCATCGGCGACAAATAGTTGTCCATTCGCGCCCAGCGTAACACCCGACGGCGTGGCAAATCTGCGCGCGTCGCCCGCGTCCTCCCAAAACAAAATCTGGCCTTTGGCTTCGTCGAAGACGAAGACGCCGCGACGACCGACGTCGGTGACATACACACGCCCGCGCACATCGTCAACAACCCCCGACTGGGGCCGCTGTAACATCAAGCGATCCGGATCAAAACTTGTCAAACCCACCAGCCAGCGGAAGAATTTTCCAAGCTTCCCACTTTCTTCTTTGAAGATATTGTCTTCGCCGGTGAATTGCCCGACGTAACGGTAGCGAGGCGTGTCAGGAGGTTGGGGCCAAACCATGCGTTCGCCCGTTGCTTCGTAGCGTAAAAAAGATTGGGTCTGCGCACAGGCGGCTAATGTCGCCAACAAAGCAATAATAACTACGATGCGGATACGCATGAATAGTGGGTGCTCGCTCTACTGCAAAATAATCGGAAGTGGTCCGCTGTTGTCGGTAACGACACGGAACACCTGAATCCGGCGATTCATGCTATCTGCAACGTACAACATGTTTTCATCCGACAACCACATGCCCGTTATCAGCCTAAAACGGCCCGGTGCGGAACCTGTACCGCCAATCTGGGCAGTCAGCCGGATGTCGTCAAAAATTTTGATGGTGTTGTCGGTGCGATCACTCGCATAGAGGCGGTTGCGCTTGTCCACAATGATCGCTGTCGGCCACACAATTTGCCCTTGCCCCAAAGAAAATCGAAACGCCCCGGTCGCAAGATCAATTTCCTGTAGTGGCAGGTTCAGCCGATCAGCAACAAACAAACTGTCTTTGCCCTTGGCGATTGCCGTGATGGTGCGGAATCTGCCCGGGCCGCTGCCGTGTGAGCCGATGGCGTGCATGGCCTGGCCGGTTTTGCTAAAGACCACAATGTGACTATAGCTGCCATCAGCGACAAACACCTGCCCGCGCGCTTCATCCACAGCGACGTCAATCGGTCGTGACAGGTTTGCTGCATCAGCAAAGCGCCGAATGACATGACCCTTGGCATCAAAATACAGCACCTGCTTGCCCACTGGATCAGCAACATAAAAACTGAGATCCGCTTCAACAGCGATACCGGAGGGAGTACCAATGAATTGTCCGCCCGCCTGTGTGAGACTTTGAATGGTTTTGGTGGTGAGGTTATAGCGATAAATCGCGCGCGCTCCCGCATCAACGATCAGCATCTGGTCGTTTACGCCACCCACCGCTACGGGGTTCATCAAGGTCACTGTGTTTCCGGCTCCCACGATGATGCTCGCAAATTCGCCGAGCATTCCGCTGGACATTTCTTGTCGGCCACCAGTAATGGGTTCCATCACAACCAGCACCTCTGGATCACCGGGGCGTGTATAGCTTGTCGGGGGGCTTACGGCCCGGGCCCGGGCCGCTGACGTGCTTTTTTCCGCATCGGTCACCGACGATTTCAATTCGGCAACGCTACAACTTGCCAGCGCAACCACTGCACACGCAGACGCCAGCATGCACCGAGCCGATCTGTAGATACGACGGGAAATCACGGTGTTCGTGGAACACATTAGAGCAACCTGTACCAGCAGAGTCGTCGTCCGGAATAGCGTGGAATTTATGGGTTCAACGCAAGCCCATACTGTCGCGGGGTACGCTGTGACAGCGATTGCACTCCAAGGGTGGAAACGCGACTTTCCCATGGCAAACCCCGCAAAACTCACCCTCAATGATGGCGGCCATGGTCACAAAATTTCCACCGCGTTGCGGCAGGAAAATTTCCGGATGGCAATTTTTGCACGTCAACCATTTGGTATGCGGTAAATGCGGGAAGCGCACGTAAGGCATCGACGCGGTGTTTTTAAAAATCACGTCAAAATCGACCGAGTGCATCTTCTCTGTGCCGGACAATCCGGTACGCGGATTGACCATGCCCTTGTCCAGCGTTTCAACCCAGTTAATGACGCCGCGTTGATCGCGGGGGAAATTCGCCATAGCGTCAGATGGCGGCTGCAAAACTCTTACCGCATCATTGCCCGGATCGTGAATGCCATCTTCGGCAATTGGAACAACATTCCCGTTTAATTGAAAATGTCCGGCACCTTCGTCGGCCACGGCGGGCACGACAAACAAACTCAACAACAACGCCACTCGTACACCACGCGATATAAAATTGCACATAGACATAGGGAACCCGTAAAAAACTTCAAAAAGACGTGATGGCAAATCGGAAAAGCGCGAAGAGACGCAGTGTCCTCGTAGTACATGAGCATTCTTCGCACTTTTCCAATGCCGCCAGCGCGGCTTTAGGAAGTTTTTCACAGACCCCATCTCCGATCCCTCATCCTGGCTACTGACTGACCCCGGCCAACCGCAGTGCGCGCTGAATTTCCTCTGTTGCCCCTAACATTAAACTAATCGCTTCAGGATAGCTTCCGGCCTTGGCTTTCCCTTCAGCTTCAGATTTATGCGCGCGTCCTTTTACCACATAGGTGTTCATTAATTTCACCAACGCCTCGGCAGGTTTTTTCTCCTCGATGGCGATGGGAATCAGCTCCTCGTAACTTATGAAACGCTTGCGTTCATATTCGTACTCATCTGCAGGCGTTTCAAAATTCAAATCATAGACAATGGTTTGCGCATTGAGCATGGCCTGGATCGCTTGTGTTACCAGATACTCCGCCTTGACCAGAGTCTGCGTGGCTTTTTCATACTGTCCCTTATCGCTCAATGCGCGCGCATCATGCATCAATCCGTCAATCTTGGCGTGGTCGTAGTCTACCGCCGCCGCCGCGCCGCGCTTTTTCACCGTGCGCTCGAAACTCTGTTTATGCGAATCCTGAAAATTCCGCAAGGTCTCCAACGTCTCATGGTAGCGCCCGCGTTGCAGTTTGGCTGCTTCTTCGCTGGATGTCGATTGCGTCGCGACGGCGACCAGCTTGAGCGCCTCTTCCGCCAAAGTCAGCGCTTGGCCTGCGCGCCCACCGGCTAGTTCCTGTCGCGCCGTTTGCAACTTGGCAGTCGCACTGGAAAGCGCATTTTTTGCAGGTTCACTGCCGCCTTCCGCTGCCGCTTTGGCGGACTTTGACTGCAACATTAATTCGGCCAACATGATTTTCTGCTTGGCCGTGTCATTGGTAGTGCTTTTTTGACTGCCGGTACTCCCCGCATCAGTCTCTGGTACGGGGCTACTCGCCGCCAACAGCCGCTCAATGTCTGCGGTCGAAGCCGTCTTGTTCACAACCACGACTTTCCCTCCCATGGAACTGTGGTTACGGCACTGATAATAGGCAATTTCCGGCGTCTTCTCGGTCGGCGACACAACGATCAAGCCACGGTATGTAAACTGTCCCTTGATGCCTTCGGTTACTGTTCCACCACCCCACCCCAACGGACTGGTAGAAAAATAAACGTCGTGCATTGGATCAGTTTGTACATCGAACTGGTAAGTTTCCCCGCGCTTCAAAATCACCGCTTTGCCTGGAATATTGTCGAGAACCAATCCCAGGTAATAGCCTTTGCCAAAATTTGGGTGCGCAGGTGTTTTCTCTGCCGCAGTAATCACGAAATGATTTGGCCCTTTCTTGATGATTGGTGCGGGCGCGAGAACTGGAATCTTGGCAACGGACGGCATCGGAGCGGGCACAGCTTGAGTCTCCGCGACTGGCGGAGTGCGCTCAACATCTGCTGGCGCAGCCGCTTGAGGCATAACCGCTGTTTCCACATCAACAGGTGATATGGCAGCCGGCGCTGACACAGGTGATTCCTGCCTTGGCGGCGTAACAACTGGTGGTTCTGGGACTGGCTGTGCAATGGTGCTTTCTTTCTTAGCGGAGGCGGACAGCCCGCAGCCCGTGATGGCCAAAGCACACACCGCTACCCATAATAAATTGCTGCTGGTTCGACGCATGATTGATACCTTGCTACACAGCGTTGATCGGTAACTCACAATTTAGCAATTGCGGCATCACCTGCCATGAGCCAATCCACAGTACACACTTAATAACGCAGTACGGGTGCGAAAACGCACCCGTACTGGCACTAAATACAGAAAAAACTTAACGCCATGGATTTTTTACGCTTGCCGAACTGAGGGGCGGCTTCCAGTCCTCCGGCTTCGGCTTGGAGTGGCACTTTTTGCATGACAGCGTGGTAATCGGAAACGATACCTTGCCATGACACACGCCGCACTTTTGTCCTAACAAGATCGCCGACATATTGATCTGGTTTGCGCCCTTCTGCGGAATGAAAATCTTCGGATGGCAATTGGAACAATGCAGCCATTGGGTATGCGGCTTGTGCGGGAAAACCACATCGGGCATCGACGCCTTTACTTCGCGAATAATATCCAAGTCCATCACCAGCGCCTCAACGCCGGGGTCGATACGATCATAGCGCGGGTTTAACAGCCCCTTCTGCAATGACTGCACCCAATCGACATAATTGCCGTAATCCGAAGGTGGCAACCCTTCGTAAGACACCAGCGGCGCTTGCAGCACGTGGCTGCCGTCGTTACCCGGATCGTGAATGCCATCTTCCGCAGGTGCGGCGTTCTTTTGCTTGGGTTTCTTCAACAGCCGGTTGAATACGTTCGCACCGCTGACTTTGTTCGCGTCCGAATCAACCTCCTTCAACTCCATGGACTTCTTGGTCGCTTGGGTTTCAGCTGCAATCACTGCCGCAGCGGGAACCATCACGACGACCATCATCGCTATGACTTTTACAATGCTGTTCATGATATTTTCCTTCCCCGAATTCTATATTCTACCCAACGATTATTTGGCTGGTTTGGCGTCAACCTTCTCAGCAGGCTTGTCCGGCGCATCCGTCGACTTGCCGTCCTGTAACGACTTGTAGGTAGGCGCAACCAAACGCTGCACCGTGCTGCCATGAATCGATGTCGGCGTGCCCGGAATTCCCGAATGACACATGCCGCAGTTTTCTACCGACCAGGCAATTTCTCCGTTATGGCAGGCACCACAAAACTGGCCGTCGATGATTTTGGCCATCGTGATCTTGTTGCCGCCCGCCTTGAACGCGAAGCCCAGGTCGGCGTGGCATACTTTGCAGCGGAAACGAATGCGGTGATACCAATGCGGAAATACCACTGGCCGCATACCCGCCGCATCCGCGTAATTATTAATGACAACATCCGCGTATTCGGCCTGGGCCGGTGCGGGCAAAAGCAGCGCAACAACGCCTGCGAAACCTGCAAGCACCAACCACCGACTCAATAACTCCATCGTTCTTTTGATATTCATGTCACCCTCTCTCTCCCCTTGAAAAAACCCCTTAGCATGTAAAGCGCATCGATAGTACAACAGCTCAAAAACTTCGTACAGCGCCGAACGTCATTGAATACGCACGCTGCCCCGGACCCGACTCCGATGCATACACCGTCAGGTTTAATGCGAGCAACCCGATTCGATACACAAGCGTATTATTCCAATCTTTGGCGGACGTCGAATGTATGCCGTCCTCTTTTATCAGCGCAGGAATAGACAGCGTCGAGTTATAAATCAGTCCATGTATACCCAGAAAACGTCCATGCCCATAACTGAATCCGGCGGAAGCGGACTTGGTTACACGCTCTTCGCCTTGGGTTGCCGGGGTGTTATTCGTCGCGCTGCTGCCGGGCAACTGCGTCTGGCTTGCTTGAAAGCTGAGACTGCCGGAAAGGCTACTCAGCCGGGACAATTCCTGACTGCGCGCCAACTGCACACTGCCTACCACATAGGCCGGACTATTTTGGCCGAAAGATCGCGAATGTGAGGCGGATGCGTTAGCCGAGGTGCTGCCACCGAACGCATAATTGTTCCACCCAGACGATACCGAGCTCGATAACGACTTCGCAACCGCATCGGTGCCGCTGGTTTTGCTGGCCGCCGCATGCTGATTAAAATTCAAATTCATCGAAGAATACCGCCCCAAGTTCCATGAACGTCCCAGAGTATGAGACGCACTGGCATTCGGCGACCATTGGCCGGTTTTTTTCTTGCTGGACTCTACGCCGGTAACGTCGGTGCTATTAGCACTGGCACCCAGACCCAATCCGGCGTTCCAGCCATAATTAAAACCAAAGATAGTATATTGATCTCCTGCTCCCGAGCCGATGCCAGTCCCGAGCGATTGCGCGACACTGATCACTTGCTTGCCATCTACATCGGAAACGTTGACGGACACCCCGGCGTTGACACTAATATCTTTCGTGAACTGATACGTTGCATTGGTGGTAGTTGTCACACCCTTGGAAACCGTATTGGACGATGCCGCAGCGGACGATACGGTATACACCAGCACACTGCCGCTGATGAAATAGGAGCGATGTTCCGGCCGCCAGTAAAATGAACTCGTGACCTGTTCGTAGGTGGATTTGAATTCAAAAATATTTACCCCCGTGGTTTCTGAATTCGAATAACTTGCCAATGAGTTAATACCCACTTCCCCGGACGGAAAGTAATTATGGGACAGCAGCAAATTTGAATTGGTATTTTTGATATCCGACCTTGTCGGTAGGCTTTCAAACACCCCGCCGCCGAATTGAAAGTCGTTCTTCGAGATTCTTTTGCGCATCTGAAATCCGACTGACCGGTCGACAGCCTCGCCAGGTTGGGTGTTGGTCGATGAGGTATTTCGATTAAACCACGCATCAATAGCCAAACCGCCCAACGAACTGTACGACTGCCGCAGGTAGAACCGTCGCGCTTGGGATTCCTGTCCACGCAACAGGGTGTCGTTTTGGAGCTCTTGGCGACTGTCGCTTTGCGTAAATCCAACATTGGTTGGGAAACGACTCTGGGGGAACAGCGTAAAATCCAGGCTGCCGCTTACGCTTTTTGCTGTATTACCGGCGCTGGCGCTGCTACCGGCCCCACTCAAGCCTAAGCCAACACCTGCGCCCATGCGTAAAAACCAGGGCTCCCAAAAATAACCGCCACCATTAATGTTCAGGGACACGGTCGACTGCTCCGACTCCGACTCTGCAACACGCGAATAGCCATAGCCATAGTTCAGACTGCCGCCCAGGCTGGTCGGCATAAAATACGCAGCATGCCCGATACCGGGTGACAGTGTCGCGATCAGCACGACAAGCAGTGCAGCCGTAATTGACTGAGCACGGGAAATATCCGCTGAGTACCGGCGCGATTGATGTGGCAACAACACGGAACCCCCGACCCCTGAAACTACGTTATTCGGAACACTGCATGCTCACGTGCGTACCGATTTATTTCTTACTTCATGACGTCGCGACGGACTCGTTTGAACACGACTATCAGATGTACTGAACCTTCTCACTGCCCCGCCCCCGAATTAACGCCCGATACACCACAATTTTTCCGCAGTGTAAGCCACCGCCGTTCGCAGTGTAAACTCTGGAGGCGCTCAATTAACAGCCTGCGCACGCCTTCTCACCACCAACAAAACAGTCATGGTCAGCAACATGAGTACCGCGATCAGCGCGGTATTTCCAGCGCGCGCGTAGGGCGTCACGCCCGTCATCGGCTGCACGCTCGCGCGCAGCACCGCCGCTTCGAATTGCGGCACCTGAGCCACCACCTTACCATGATGATCGATTACCGCCGTCACTCCGGTGTTGGTTGCACGCAACATCGGTCGTTGCGTTTCAAGCGCACGCATCCGTGCGATCTGCAGGTGTTGATGCGGCGCCATCGAGTCACCGAACCACGCGTCGTTGCTGACGTTGATCAGCACCGCCGCCTCGGGCAGCGCGTTGATTACTTCTTCGCCGAAGGCGTCTTCGTAACAGATCGACACCCCCATCGGATAACCCGCCAGCCTCACCACCGGCGCGCTCGGTTCGGTGCTGAAGTCAGGCAATGGCACCTGCATGAATTCCATCAGACCACCGAGCAGTGCGGCGAACGGAATGTATTCACCGAATGGCACCAGGTGCTGTTTGGAATAGATCTGCTCCGGCCCACCCACGCTCACCATGCTGTTGTAATACTGTTGGGTGCGCGGGTTCATCACCGGCATGCCGATGAACACATCCGCACTGGCATTGCGCGCCTCTTGACCCAGCGCCGCCAGAAGATCGCGCGCCTGATGGTAAAACACCGGCAACGCGGTTTCCGGCCAGATGATCAAGTCGCTGCCCCAACTCAGGCGCGTATTCTCAACATACCAATCGATGGTCGGCTGCCGTTGCTCGGGGCGCCACTTGAGATCCTGCGACACATTGCCTTGCAGCAACGCGACTTTGATCGGCGCCCCGGCGGGCGTCGCCCATTCGACCAAGGTCAGTGCAAAGGCGCCCGAGATAAACACCACGAGGGTGGGCAGCGCAACTTTCCAAACCTTCGCGCCCCGCGCATACACCAACAGCGCCGCCAAAAAACTCACTGCCCACGAAACACCGAACACGCCCATGATCGGCGCGAGTCCGGACAACGGCGCGTCCACCTGGCTGTATCCCACCGCCAGCCACGGAAAACCGGTAAATATCCAGCCCCGGCACCATTCACCCAGCGTCCACAATGCGGACAGCATCACAGCGTTGCACCACAACGCACCGGGTTGTTGAAAATACCGTACCTGCAACCAGCCCACAGTCGCGGGAAACAAGGCGAGAAACAACACGAACAATAAAGTCAGAAACGCCGCGAGCGGCACTGACACACCACCGAAATCGTGCATGCTGACGTATACCCAACTAACGCCCACGCCAAACATGCCAGCACCGAACAGAAAGCCACTGCGCAACGCTTCGCGCGTCGATGCCCCGCGCCACACTAAAAATAAGCCCCCGAGGCTGACGAAAATGACCGGGATAAAATCAAACGGCGCAAACGCCAACGGGGCCAGCAATCCCGCGACGGTCGCCAGCAGATAACGTCGTTGCGACGTCGCAAGAAGTTTTTCGGGATTCACGATTTACGACGCGCCGTCGGCGGAGTTCGCGCGTGTGACTTGCAGTAGCTGGATGCGACGGTTGTCCGCACGCAGCACTTTGAACTGAAACGCTCCGAACGTAACCGCTTCGCCGCGCTTGGGGACACGGCCAAATTCATTGGTCACCAGGCCGCCGACGGTATCGAATTCATCATCGCCAAACCCGGCGCCGACTTCGAGATTAAAGTCTTCAATCGGCGTGATGCCTTTGACGGTAAACCGCGCTTCGCTGACTTTGACGATGTTCGCGTCATCGTCGATGTCGTGCTCGTCTTCGATCTCGCCGACGATTTCTTCCAGCACGTCCTCGATCGTGACCAGCCCCGCTACGCCGCCGTACTCGTCGACCACAATCGCCATGTGATTGCGGCTGGTGCGAAACTCGCGCAGCAACATGTTGAGGCGCTTGCTTTCGGGAATAAACACTGCCGGACGCAGCACGTCGCGCAAATCGAAATCAGTTTTGACCGAGGCCGCAAAATAGTTGAGCAGATCTTTGGCCAGCAGTATTCCAATCACTTCGTCTTTATTGTCGCCGATCACCGGAAAACGCGAATGCGCCGACTCCACCACAATCGGAACGATTTCTTCCGGCGACTTGTCATGCTCGATGACCACCATCTGCGCACGCGGAATCATCACGTCACGCACCTGCATTTCCGAAACTTCCAGCACACCCTCGATCATCACCAGGGCATACGGATCCAACAGCTGACGCTGCTCGGCGTCACGCAACAACTCCATGAGCTGGTCGCGATCCCGGGGTTCGCGCGAGAGTTTGTCGCCGATGCGCGCAAGCCACGTACGCCGAGTTTTCTCGCCGTGACCCGCGTTATGTTCTGATTCGTCGTCGCTCATTTTTGTTTCACGTTGCGTTGCTTTATTTCAGTGTAGGGATTGGCAAATCCCAGCCGTTCCAGAATTTCAATTTCCAGCGTTTCCATGGCGCGCGCCGCGCGTGCCGTTTGGTGGTCATCGCCCAACAAATGCAAACACCCGTGCACCGTCATGTGCGCCCAATGCGCTTGCACCGGTTTATGTTGCTCACGCGCTTCGCGCAGTACCACCGGTGCGCAAATCACCAAGTCGCCGAGCAACGGTAGCGGCACATCCGGACTGAGTTGCGCGGCAAAAGATAGCACGTTGGTCGACCCGCGTTTGCCGCGATAGGTCTTGTTCAAACAGGCGCTTTCTTCTTCGCCGACCACGCGTAATACCAGCTCTGCATCGCGGCGACGTTGCGCCAGCGCGGCGCGCACCCAAACCCGGAACTCGCGTGCGAGCGGCACATTCAGCGCCGCAATGTCGGCCGCATGCTGGATATCCATCTTGATGCTCATCGGCCCGGGGTTATGCCGAAACCCACGCCCTGCTCGTAACTGTCGTACGCATCGACGATGCGCTGAATCAGCGGATGACGCACCACATCGCGCGAATCGAAAAATGTAAAGCTGATGCCCTCGACCTGCTTCAGCACATTGCTCACCTGCAACAGTCCCGACGGCGTGGCGCGCGGTAAATCGACCTGCGTCACATCGCCGGTCACCACTGCCGTGGAATTAAAACCGATACGCGTCAGAAACATTTTCATCTGCTCGACAGTCGTATTTTGCGCTTCGTCCAGAATGATAAACGCATCGTTCAAGGTGCGGCCGCGCATATACGCCAGCGGCGCGACCTCGATGACGTTGCGCTCGATCAGCTTGGCCACATGATCGAGGCCGAGCAGCTCATACAGCGCGTCATATAACGGGCGCAGATAGGGGTCGATTTTTTGCGTCAAGTCGCCGGGCAAAAATCCCAAGCGCTCACCTGCCTCGACCGCCGGACGCACCAGCACCAGCCGTTGCACCTGATCGCGCTGCAACGCATCAACGGCGCAGGCCACCGCCAGATAGGTTTTGCCAGTCCCCGCCGGGCCGATACCAAAATTGATATCGTGCGCGCGGATATTGTGCAGATAACGGCTTTGCGCCGCACCGCGCCCCGCCACCAGTCCGTGTTTCGTTTGGATGACTACCGGTTCGTCAACAGTGGAGTGGGTTGCCTTGTTCATACCTGCCTCCTGCACATGCAGATGCACCATGTTGGGCGTGAGTTGTTGGGTTGCGGATTGCTCATAAAGCGCACTGAGAATATGCGCCGCAACGTGCACCGACGCGCTCGCACCACTGACCCGCAATGCATCCTCGCGCAGCTGTATTTTCACGCCCAGACGCGTTTCAATTTGCCGCAAGTGCTCATCGAATTTGCCGCACAGATTCGCCAGACGACGATTGTCGGAAGGTGTCAACACCAGGTCGTTGGAAATAATGGCGTGCGACAATGGGGTCAACACGCTCCGCTCATGGCGCGCACATCGGTGAGCCCGGCAACAAGTTCACCACGCATCGAATTGGTCAGGGCTTCGGTGATGCGCACCGCAACGAACTCACCCGCCAGCGCCGCAGCGCCGTCGAAATTCACCACGCGGTTATTTTCGGTGCGCCCGGCCATTTGGCGCGGATCTTTGCGCGACGGCCCCTCCACCAGGATGTGCTGCACCGACCCGAGCATCGACACGCTGATCGCCTGCGCGTACTTGAGCAAGCGCGCCTGCAAGATGGCCAGTCGTTGCTTTTTCGTGTCCATGCTCACGTCATCCGGCAGGCTCGCTGCGGGCGTGCCCGGCCGTGCGCTGTAAATAAAACTGTACGAGGTATCAAATTTGATAGCGTCCACCAAGGCTAGCATTGCCGCAAAATCGGTTGCGGTTTCGCCGGGAAAGCCCACGATAAAATCCGTCGAGATGCTGATGTCGGGGCGCAGTGCACGCAGGCGCCTGATCTTGGCTTTATATTCCAGCACGGTGTGGCCGCGCTTCATTAAATTCAAGATGCGGTCCGAGCCGTGTTGCACCGGCAAGTGCACGTTGCTCACCAGCTGCGGCACCTCCGCGTAGACGTCGATCAACGCGTCGGAAAATTCCAGCGGATGCGACGTGGTGTAGCGAATCCGCCCAACCCCGTCGATGGCGGCAACATAACGAATCAGCAACGCCAGATCGGCGACGTCGCCGTCGTGCATCGCGCCGCGATACGCATTCACGTTCTGGCCCAGCAGATGAATTTCGCGCACCCCCTGTTCGGCGAGCTGTACGATTTCGGCGATCACATCGTCGAACGGCCGACTGATTTCCTCGCCGCGCGTGTACGGCACCACACAAAACGTGCAGTACTTGCTACACCCTTCCATGATCGACACATAGGCTTTGGGCCCCTCCGCGCGCGGCTGCGGCAGGCAGTCGAATTTCTCGATCTCGGGAAACGACACATCGACTTTTGGCCGCTGCGTCGCGCGCACCGCGTCCAGCATGGCGGGCAAGCGATGAATCGTCTGCGGTCCAAAAATGAGATCAACGTAGGGCGCCCGCTTCAGGATCGCCTCACCCTCCTGGCTCGCGACGCAACCACCCACGCCAATCACCAGGCCAGGGCGCTGTTGTTTCAGCTCCTGCCAACGACCCAACTGTGAAAACACTTTTTCCTGCGGCTTCTCGCGCACCGAGCAGGTGTTGAGCAGCAGCACATCGGCCTGCAACGCGTCGCTGACGATTTCAAACCCATGCGATTGGGCGAGGATGTCGGCCATCTTGCCCGAGTCATACTCGTTCATCTGACAACCATGTGTCTGAATGAATAACTTGCCGCCCATATTTTGCCTGCGAAAAAAGGGGGTCAGGCTACACGTTTTCGCGATTTTTTTCCACCCTACTCATGCGCTGGTCATGTTGGCCGCCGCACCACCCTACCGCACCCGAAAATATTCGCTCGCGAATACCGCAAACGCCACCGAGACATTCAGGCTATCGACCGCACCGGTGCCGAAGATGCGCACCACATCTTTAGTTTTGGCGTGCAGCTCGCGTGACATGCCCGCCACTTCCGCGCCCAATACCAAAATTGAACGTGCCGGAAAATTGAATTCATAAACTGACTTACCCTTGCTGACCGAGGTGCCGACCAGTGCGAAACCATCGCTCACCAGTTCGTTCAAATCGGCCAACGGCTGTTCCAGCGGCACGAGCGTGACATATTCTGCGCCGCCTTCGGCGATGCGACACGCGGAGGCTGACAGGCGTGGCAACTGGCCACGCGCGCCGAGCACATACGACACGCCGAAATGCGCGCAACTACGCACGATGGCGCCAAGATTGTGCGGATTTTCCACACCGTCGAGGTAAATCACCAGTTGCGGATTTTGATTGTCGCGCAACGCCACGCGCAGTTGTGAAAGTGTCAAGGTGCGCGACTCCAACGCCAGCATGCAGATGCCGCCGTGATGCACGGTCTCGGTGAGTTTTTCCAGGTCTTCTTTTTCTACGACGTGATACGGCGTACGCTCCGCCGAACACCACTTCAAAAACGACGCGAAATCCGCCAGGCGCGCACGCTCCACATACGCGCGCAGAATGTCTTTAGGTCGCTGGTTCCACAGTGCCAGGCAGGCGCCCGAGCCATGGTACTTAACTTCGGCGCGTTCTGCCGATGCGGGTGCCGACGCGGGTTTACTGAGCGTGCGCGGTGCGGTATGTGGAGGTTTACGAGGGGGAGTTCGAGTCATTGCAAGCACACCGCTGATACGTGAGCCGGAACTGTACGCTAGAATGCACGCTCAAAAAAGATAGATCAGGCACCTCGTGTCAATGCAAAAACCTCCCCGCCCG
>JANOOV010000357.1:0-4124 GCA_031421535.1 Gammaproteobacteria bacterium | reverse complement strand
TGGAGCAGGCGCGCGCAATTCTGGAAGACATGCCGGTGGCCGCAATAAAAATCGGCATGGTCGGCAGCGTGGAAAATGTCGAGGTGATCCACGCCATACTCATGGACTACCCGCAGATTCCGGTAGTGCTCGATCCGGTGCTTGCGAGCGGCAGCGGCGCGACCGAACTTGCGGGCGAGGAAATCGTTGATGCGATGATGGAGTTGCTGTTCCCGCTCACCACCTTGCTTACGCCCAACAGCCTGGAGCTGCGCACCTTCGCGCCAGAGGGTGACAATTTAGATGCATGTGCGCACGAACTGCTGGAGTCCGGTTGCGAATATCTGCTGGTGACCGGCACGCACGAGAACACCCCCGACGTGGTGAACGTTCTGTACAATAATTTCCGGCGCATGGATGAGTTTCGCTGGGAACGCCTGGAGGGTAGTTACCATGGTTCGGGCTGTACGCTGGCCTCGGCCATCGCCGGTTTGTTCGCGCAGGGAATGGAGCCGCACACGGCGGTACGTGAAGCGCAGGAATATGCGCATGAAGCTTTAAAACAGGGATACCGCATCGGCATGGGGCAGCGCTTGCCCAACCGATTATTTTGGGCGCAGGGCAGCGAGTCTGACGATGAAGTCTTTAAAACCGACGAATAAGCTTTTACCCGCCTGCGGGTTGTATGCGATCACCGACGCGCAACTCACGCCGGAAGCGCAGCTGGCCGAGAGGGTCGCCAAGGCCATCGAAGGCGGCGCGGTGATGATCCAGTACCGCAACAAAACCGCCGACGCCGCGCAGCGTGGGCGCGAAGCTTATCTGCTGAGCGAGTTGTGTCAGCGGCATCGCATTCCGCTCATCATCAATGACCATGTGGACCTCGCGCAGCACGTCGGCGCGCAAGGTGTGCACTTGGGCGAAGAGGATGCGCAGGTGCATGCAGCGCGTGCGATTCTGGGCGAGTACGCCATCATCGGCGTATCGTGTTACAACGAATTTCAACGCGCGCTGCGCGCGCAACAGGCGGGTGCGGATTACGTGGCGTTCGGCAGTTTCTTTTCCAGCGACACCAAGCCCGGCGCGGTGCGTTCAACCGTCGAGCTGTTGCATGAGGCTGGGAAACATTTATCTATTCCGAGGGTTGCCATCGGCGGCATCACGCCGGAAAATGCACGGCCCATCGTGCAGGCGGGAGCGAGTCTGATCGCCGCCTGCCACGGCGTGTTTGGTCAACCCGATGTACAGATCGCCGCGCAGAGATACGCGCATTTGTTTACGGCGACGGGGACGACGTTTGTTGTTTAGCAAATATGGTTTTTCAAGGAGCCCACCATGACCCAATCCCACGACCTCTTCGTTCAAGCCCAACGCCACATCCCCGGCGGCGTAAATTCACCGGTGCGTGCGTTTCGTGGCGTCGGCGGCGACCCGCTATTTTTTGCACGCGGGGAGGGCGCCTATCTCTACGACGAAGATGGCAAGCGTTACGTCGACTATGTCGGTTCGTGGGGACCGATGATCGCGGGCCACGCGCATCCCGAGGTGCTGAACGCGGTACGCGAAGCGATTGGACGCGGACTGGGCTTCGGCGCACCGACCAGAATCGAAACGCAGATGGCGGACAAAGTGTGCGAGCTGGTGCCGTCGATGGACCTGGTACGCATGGTGAGCTCCGGCACCGAAGCGACCATGAGCGCAATTCGCCTTGCGCGCGGGTTCACCGGGCGCGACAAGATTCTAAAATTTGAAGGTTGCTACCACGGCCATTCCGATTCGCTCTTAGTCAAGGCCGGTTCCGGCGCGCTGACCTTGGGCGTGCCGACGTCGCCAGGCGTGCCGGTTGCGTTGGCCGAACACACGCTCACCGTCGCGTACAACAATCTTGAACAAGTGCGCGAAGTGTTCGCGCAGGTCGGTCAACAGATCGCCTGCATCATCGTCGAGCCGGTGGCGGGCAACATGAACTGCATTCCACCCACGCCCGGATTTCTGCACGGCTTGCGTGCGGTGTGCGACGAGTACGGCAGCGTGCTGATTTTCGATGAAGTCATGACCGGGTTCCGCGTCGCGCTGGGCGGCGCGCAGGCGTTATACAAAGTGAAACCCGATCTCACCACGCTGGGCAAAGTCATCGGTGGCGGATTGCCGGTCGGTGCGTTCGGCGGCAAGCGCGCCATCATGGAAAAAATCGCGCCGCTGGGTCCGGTGTATCAGGCGGGCACGCTGTCGGGCAACCCGGTGTCGATGGCGGCGGGGCTGGCGATGCTAAGCATTATTTCCCGGCCTGGGTTCTTTGAGAAGCTCACTACCAGCACGCAAAAATTGACCGACGGTTTAGTTAGCAAGGCAAAACAAGCCAAAATCCCGCTCACGACGAATGCGGTTGGCGGCATGTTCGGCATTTTTTTCTCTACCGAATCGCAAGTGACGAACTATGCGCAGGCGACCCAATGCAATGTCGAGCGCTTCAAAAAGTTCTACCACGGCATGCTGGAGCAGGGTGTATATCTGGCACCCTCGGCATTCGAAGCCGGGTTTGTGTCGAGCGCGCATGGTGATGCGGAAATCGCCGCGACGTTGGCTGCTGCGGAGCAGGTATTTGCGAAGCTTTAACTTAGAAAACAGTGAGGTAGTTTATGCGTAGCAAGAAATTCAATCTCGCGGTGGCAGGTGCGGTGATCGTGCTTGGTGTCGTCGCCGCTGCCAGCGGCCTGTTCGGTAAGGCAACTACGGCGAAGAGTCCAACCGCTGAAGCCGCCGAAGCGACCAAAGTCGCCAAAGCCAATCCTGCGCTGTCGGTCACCACCACGCTGCCGCGCACGGTTGCGTGGCCGCGCAGTCTGACCACCAACGGCAACATCGTCGCGTGGCAGGAAGTGGTCATCGGTGCCGAGATCGGCGGTTTGCGCTTGATTGAAGTGCTGGTGAATGTGGGCGACAAGGTCAGACGCGGGCAATTACTGGCGCGTATTTCCAGCGACACGGTGGACGCCGATCTGGCGCAAGGCAAGGCGGCCGTGGCCGAAGAGGAGGCGATGCTGGCGGAAGCAGTCGCCAATGCCGACCGTGCGCGCCAGCTCCAGGCCACCAGCCTGATGAGTGCGCAGCAAGTTAGCCAATCGCTTACCGCCGAGCAAACGGCCAAAGCCAAATTGGCGGCGGCGCGCGCGCGCGTGCAGTCCAACGAATTGCGTCTGTCGCAAACGCGCGTGCTCGCACCGGACTTTGGGGTGATTTCGGCGCGCACGGCGACGGTAGGTTCGCTCGCGCAGCCGGGTCAGGAATTGTTTCGGCTGATCCGTCAGAACCGCTTGGAATGGCGCGCCGAAGTCACCGCCACCGAGCTGCCGCGCATTCAACCCGGCCAGGTTGTAACGGTGGAATTGTCCGAGGGGATAACCACGCAAGGCCGGGTGCGTATCGGTGCGCCCACGGTGGATCCGCAAACCCGCATCGGTCTGGTGTACGTCGATTTGCCCGCCGACAGTCCGGCGCGTGCGGGCACCTTCGCGCGCGGCGTATTCGAGTTGGGCGAAGCCCCGGCATTGACGGTGCCGCAATCCGCCGTGTTGCTGCGCGACGGCTTCAGTTATGTGTTCAAACTTGAAGGCAACAACCAGGTGGCGCAAACCAAGGTCGCGGTCGGGCGGCGCGTCGAGGATCAAGTCGAGATCATCAGCGGGTTGGAGCCGAACGCGCGCGTGGTCGCGAGCGGAGCAGGGTTTTTAACCGACGGCGACACGGTGCGCGTGGTCGATGCGCAGGCGATCTCCAAATAGCTAATGTCAAGCTTGTCCACTTAAGTTCGATAAACAGTAAAGGATTACCTGCCTCATGAACGTTTCCGCCTGGTCCATCAAGAATCCGATTCCGGCCATCCTGCTGTTCATCATGCTCACGCTGATGGGGCTGATGGCGTTCCGCGCGATGAAAATTCAAAACTTTCCTGACATCGACCTCCCGATGATTATCGTCAGCGCCGCATTGCCGGGCGCAAGCCCGGCACAGTTGGAAACCGAAGTCGCGCGCAAAATTGAAAACTCGATTGCCACGCTGCAAGGCGTGAAGCATATCTACACCCGCGTGCAGGACGGCGCGGCGACCATTACCGCCGAATTTCGGCTTGAAAAGCCGACCCAGGA
>JANOOV010000356.1:0-9875 GCA_031421535.1 Gammaproteobacteria bacterium | reverse complement strand
GCCGTCTGGCGCACAATGCGGCGTAACCGCGGGACAACGCTGGCGAACGGCACCAGACGCGTACGCATCAGGCCCTCTTGCAGCGCAGTGGCCACGCGCGACTGTTGCAGCAGCAAAATTTCGGACTCGCGCGTCAGGTTGTCCAGCAGCTTTTGAATACTGCCCAGATCGCCGACGCTTTCCACCAGACTGCGCGAAAGCTGTTGCATATTGGAGAATCGGTCAAGCTCGAGCGGATCGAACTCTTCGGTGTCGCTTACGCCGGATTTTTCATAGCGGAACAGCATTTGCGCTTCCGCTTCAATTTCAAATTTGCGCAGCTGCTCGCGCAGCCGGTTCACGGTTTGCGCCAATTCCAGCAAGTTGAAATTCACGGAATTGAGTTGCAGCTCAATGCGCGACCGGTAAATCGCCACTTCACCGGCGTTGTTGGCCAATTCATCCAGCAGCCCCAGCGCGACACGCACCTGCTCTTCGGCCGCCTTCGCCTTGGGTTGCAGCGGCAGCTCCGCGCCCAGTGCGTCGGGCGTGGCCGCCGTACGCGCAACGTCCATCAGCGCGGCAATCCCGGCGGAGTTCTCGGTCTGCTCCGGTGTTACAGCAACGGCTTTGCGCACACCCACCGCGATTTCAATTTGTTCAATCAGCGGCGCGGCGGAATCCAGCGCCACTTTGTCGCGCATCCGCTCCAGCGCACCCGACAACCAGTCGTAGGCGGTGTGCATCAGATCAACCAGCTTGGCATTGGTCTTGACCCGGCCCTGCGCGATGCCTTCAAAAATGTTTTCGATGCTGTGGCAAAGGTCACCGATGGGCACGGCCTTGGCCATGCGCGCACCGCCTTTGATGGTATGCAGCGCGCGTTGCAGTTCGCCGACGATTTCGACGTTGCCGGTGTCGCCCGCCCAACGGGTAATCAAATCGTCCATGATCGCGACAATTTCATTGGCTTCTTCCAGAAACACGTCCTGCAAATCGTCGTCGCCGTCGGCGGCGACTCCCACAACCACCGACGCGGCGTGCATGGGAATGACCGGCTGTTCAGGCGCCGACAACGCGCGCGCGTTATCGACCTCATGCACGGTTACAGCCGCTGCTGCGGGGCCGTTCATCAAGGCTGCAATTTGCTGCATTAATTCGGCGGTGGGCTCCATGCTTGCGCCGTGACGCAGTAATTCAATGCTGCGCGAGATCCAGTCGTGCGCCGCTTGCACCAGCTCAAACACCGCGCTGTTCGCGGGCAATATGCCGTCGCCAATGCGTTGCAATAATGTCTCGACCTGATGACACAGGTCGCTTATTGGCGCGATGCTCACCATGTTGGCGCCGCCTTTAATCGTGTGCAGTGCACGTTGCACCTCGGTGATGGCCGCCGGGTCGTTCAACGCGGCGTACCAGCGCTGCATGCCTTCATCAAGAGATTGCAGGATTTCCACCGCCTCGTCGAGAAACACACTCCGCAATTCAGAATCGGGGTCGGTCAACGACGCTGCTGGTTCCGGCGTCGGCATGAGCGGCGGATGGGTGCCGCAGGATTCCAGCGCATCCAGCAACTCCGACGGCATCTCGAGCGGACGCTGTTCACGCGTGCGCTCCAGCGCGTCCGCGACCCATTCCAAAACCCGCAGAATCAATTGCACCGCTTGCGTACCGCGCAGCGCTGCATCTTCCAGCAGCCGGGCCAATAACGCATTCGCGGCGCTGCATGCGGTGGCAATCGGCATCAGGTTGGCGATGCGTGCGCCGCCGTGCAAGGTGCTGAAACGGCGCCGGAGTTCGTCGATGCAATCGTTGTGTTGCGGCGCCTCCAACCAGGCGCGGGTCTCCGCCATGCTGAGATTGACCAGACCGCTTGCCTCCAGCAAAAACACGTTCAAAAGCTCGGTATCGACCTCACCGACATCGGCTATTTCTGACGCAACCGGATCGACAGTTTGCAGGCGCAGGTGTTGCTCCTGCGCGGCGATCCGATGCAAGTCGGCGATGCGTGCGAGCAGGGTGAGCCTGCTGGCATAGGTTGCGTGCGTGTCGCTGAGGTCGCGCAACGCATCGTTTACAAAATCGACGCCCGCCTGCAATACCGCAATCACATCGACGCCGACCGGGCGATTATTTTCCGCAAGCAGCTTGGTCCATTTTTCCAGTGCGTCCGCGACCTCGGCGATTTCTGCGATATTGGCCATGTGCGCGCTGCCGTGCAGGGTATGCAGCGCGCGAACCAGATCTTCATTCACGATGCACGGTGCGTCGGGCGCGGCGCATTGCTCGATAAATACACTGACTGCGCGCAGGTGGGTATGCGTCTCGTTGATGAATATTCCGGCCAGCAACGGGTCGATATGGCGCGATGCAAGTGCGGCGCTTTCGGCATCCATAATCACGTCTTCGGCGGATTCGACAAGCTCTGGCGCCAGTACCGGCGCCGGAGCGCCGCCGTCGGGCAACTCACCTTTGGCGATACGCAGCGCCCGGTCGATCAGCGGTTGTATCACGACCCCACCCCTGCGACCTGCGCGCAGCTGCGCAACCAGCAACGGCATTAAATCACGGGCTTGTTCGAGCACATCGTAGACGGCGGGCGAAATTTCTATGCTGCGGTCGAGCACGCGGTTGAGCACGCTCTCCACCGCCCAGGCAAATTCGCCGATTTCCATTGCGCCGACAATACGGCCACTGCCTTTGATGGTGTGGAAGGAGCGCCGCAGCGTGCGCAACGCACTGTCGTCGGCGGCATTGTTTTTCAATAACGCCAATTGTGCGGTAACGTTTTCGCATTCCTCGCTGGCCTCTTCGAGGAAAATTTCCAGCACTTCGGGATCGACTGGCGCCGCAGAGTGCTCTGTCGCCGCCACGGGTTGCGGTTCGGGCTGTGCCACCATCGCCACGGGTTCGGCGGGCAGAGCCCGTGTTACTTCCGATTTGGACACGACCGCGTCCTGCGGCGGTGCAACTTCGTGTACCAGCGTGTCGCCATAGCCCAACACTGCCAAGCCTTCGCGTACGGTGTGTAGTCCGTTGCGTGCGCCCACCGGATCGTCGGCGGCAGATTCCAGAAAATACTCAAAGCCGGTGATGATGTCCGCCAACGTATCGAGATGCCGGGTGGAAATTTCCAGGTGTTTTTCGAGCAGTTCGGTCGCAATGAATCGTCCGGCGAGCCCCAGCAGGTCCGCCGCCAACTCATAACCCAGAATCCGCAGCGCACCTTTGATGTTGTTGATGTGTTCGGCCACCGGTTGCAGTAGCTCAATTGCACCCGGCTGGGCAGCGAATTGCAGGACAATGTCTTTGACGTGCGCGAGCACGACGCGAGCTTCTTGCGTGGTCAGACCGACCAGGCTGCGGTATTCGGCATCGGGCAAGACGTTGCCGGTGGTTTCAGCTTCGCTTGCCGACGACACAGTATGCAAGTCGCCTAACGATGACTCAACAAACAGCAATGCACCGGCCACACCCATGACCACGTCGTCGGTCAGCGGCTGGGTGCCGTCCAACACATTCTTCAGCACACTTTCCTGCTCGGCAATCGGCTGGCGCAGGCGTCCCATGCCGAGCATGCCGAGCGTGTCGGCGATAGTACGGAACTTGGCAATGACCGGCTCCAGTTCAGACAGCGGCCGATCCTTGGTGCGTACGAACAGATCGACCGTTTCCTTGATCGACAGCAAGTCTTCTTTCAGCGCGGCGGCGACGTGGTCCATGACGCCGGTGTTGACACCCAGTAACGCGTCCTGCGCCTGGTTTAATGCGCCGGTGCCGGGCAGTAGTTCGTCAAGCCTGAAAGCGCGCTTGAGTTCGGTGACGCGCACGCCGGTGGAAGTCGCTTGCGCGACATAGAACAGCAGGTTTTTGACTAGCTCCTTTGCGGGTGCTTTTTGCAGCGCGGCTTCACCTTCATCGACCATTAATTTCATCTGGCGATCAAGCTGCCCGAGTAACATACTGATCGCAACGCTGGCATCAAGACCACGCTCCTTGAGCGCTTCAATCACGCCCTGTGCCGCCCACCAGAGCTGGCGAACCGTGGCGCTGTGGCTGGCGGCGTCGAGCCGTGCGAGCACCGAACCCAGCCGTTTGGTGCGCGCGGGCAAATCATTGCTGCGGATTACACCCACCAACGCGGTCTGATACACCGAGCGCAATTTTTTCGTCAGCACGCGAATATCCGCCGTATCGGCCATCGCTGCTTTGGGCGGTGGAAACACGTTCAAGTCCGGCGTGAACAGCGCGCTTTCCGACAGTAACGGCAGGCCGCGCGCCGCACGCAAGTCGTTCAGCAAAGCCAGCAGCAACACCGGCCGGTCCTGATGACCGTGGCTCAAATGCTCCAGATACGCGGGCAATTGCAGGATGCCGCGCGTGAGCACTTCAAAGGCTTCGGGTTTTTGTTTGATCTGGCCGTCTTTCAATGCACGCACTAAGTGCTCCATTTCCTCGACCAACAATGCCGGACCAAACAATTCCACGATGTGCAAGGTGCCGGTAATCTGGTGCAGGTGCGAAGCGATGAAATCCAGCTTGGCGGGATCGGGGCTCTCGACATGGGTTTCGAGCGCCTGGCGAATTTGCTCCAGTGCCTCGCCAATCTCGGTCTTGACCCAGCTCAGTGCTTTAATGTCGATACCGCCAACCGCAGCCATAGTCTTACCCTAAAGTGATACCGATAGTTTTTTGTAGGCGAGCGTATCGTCGGTTGCGATACGTTTGAAATCGGGTCGGCTCCAGCGCAACAACTCGCCGCCGCCCAGCACCAGTACACCACCCGGCGCGACATGCTCGGCCAACTGGTTGACGATGTGCTCACGCTCCGCCCGGTCGAAATAGATCAATACGTTCTGGCAAAACACGATGTCCACCGGGCCGACCATGCCATGGTCGGCTTTCATTTCATACAGATTGATCGGCAGAAATTGTGTGCGCTCGCGCAGAGTTGACTTGACGATGAACGTGTCTGCATTCGCTTGATCGAAATACTGCGTGATCTGCGGCGCACTCAGGTTGACCAGCGCGCGGCGCTGGTAACTGCCACGGCGCGCTTTATTCAGTGAGTTGTGGCTAAGGTCGCTGCCAATTACATTGATTCGGGGGCGCGGGTCGATAGACGCCACGGCTTGGTCCATCACCATGGCCAGCGAATAGGCCTCTTCACCGGTCGAACAACCCGCACTCCAGGCCGTCAGTGTGGTGGGGCAGTTTTTCTCCACAGCGCACCGCTGCTGGATATAACGGGTGAGCAATTCCAGCGAACTGGCATGACGCATAAAGCGGGTTTCGTGCAGCGGCAACAGGTCGATCAGGCTGTCCCATTCCTCCTCGTTACCGGTATGCGCGCGCAACAGATCGAAGTAGGCGCGCCGCGACGCCATGCCGCGTTGGCGGATGCGCGTTTCCACGCTGCGCAACAGAAATGATTTACGGATCGCGCTATCGCGCAAGCCGATGCGGCGTCCCAGCAGCTCGATCCACAGCAAAAATTCTTCGTCGTCGATGCTGGTCTGCATAAGTTCCGGAAACGCCACCGCGCTCATTAGGGATACGGTGATCGCCATGTATCGCTACCTTTTGCGTGTTGCCTGCTCACGAAGCAGGCTGAAAAATCCCGAATGGACTTTTCAGCCTGCCGTTAAGCGGGCAGCTTGAATCCGGAAACCGACTTGCGCAGCTCGTTGGCCAATTCCGCCAGATTACCAATGGATACCGCCGTTTCATTGGTACCGGCCGAAGTTTGCGTGGTGACTTCCTGAATGACGTTCATGGTGTCGGAAATACTGGTCGCCGCCGTGGCTTGCTGTTGCGCCACGTCGGTGATGTTCTGAATGATTTCAGCCAGATGGTTGGAAACGGTTTCGATCTCTTCCAGTGATCCGCCGGCGTTTTGCGCCAGCTTGGCCCCGTTCACCACGCCTGCGGTACTTTGCTCCATCGATGCCACCGCTTCTTTGGTGTCGGATTGAATGGTGCGCACCAGGCTTTCAATCTGCTTGGTCGCGTCGGTCGCGCGCTCGGCGAGGCGTTGCACTTCGTCCGCCACCACCGCGAAGCCGCGGCCCGCGTCACCGGCCATGGCCGCCTGAATCGCCGCGTTCAAGGCCAGGATGTTGGTTTGGTCGGCGATGTCGGAAATCAGTTCGATGATGTCGCCGATTTCCTGCGAGCTTTCGCCCAGGCGCTTGATGCGCTTGGAGGTCTCTTGAATGGTTTCGCGAATCGAGTCCATACCTTTGATGGTGTTCTGCACCGCCGACGAACCTTTGTTGGCGATGGCCACGGCTTTTTGCGCCACTTCGGTGGATGAAATCGCGTTGTTGGATACTTGTTCGATGGACGCCGCCATTTGATTTACCGCCGCCGACACGGCGGTGATCTGCTGCGCCTGATGATCCGAGGCTTCGGCCAGATGCATGGCGGTCGCCTGCGTTTCCTGCGCCGCCGCCGACACCTGCACGGTGGTTTCGTTGATGGTCGTGACCAATTGGCGCAATGCGTCGATAGCAAAATTGATAGCGTCGGCAATGGCGCCGGTGAAACTCTCGGTGACGGTCGCGTGCGCGGTCAGGTCGCCGTCCGCCAGATCGCCGATTTCGTCCAGCAAGCGCATGATGGCTTGCTGATTTTCCTTGTTTTGCTGCTCGGTTTCGCGGGTCCGCACCTCCGTTTCACGCAAGCGCCGGGTGGTGTCACGATTCAGCTCGAAACCCAACAACAGCAGCATGGCCAGCGCCAACACGCCGAGAATACCGCCCAGTGCGGAGTAGAGCGCGCGCGTTCCACCTAAAAACACGTAGCTACCCATCAGCGCGGTGGTGTCCTTCAAAAAATCTTCCGAGGCGGTAAACATGAGGTTCGCGGCGTCTTGCGCCTTGAACAATTCGGGGGTCTTTTCCAGAATTTTCGTGACCAGCACGCTGATCTCCAGATACGACTCGTTTACTTCCTGCAATTTTTCCAGCGTGTCCGGGTCGGTCATTTTCTGAATGCCCATCGCCTTGTTGCCCTTGATCATGGCATCCAGCACCTTGCCGAACAGTGCCGCGTCTCGACCGAAACGGTCGGCGGCGGTGGCCGCACCCTGGCCGCCTTGTAAAATCTTGCTGACGTTAAACGACATACGTTGCGACAACATCAACTGGCGGCTGACGATATACACCTGCTGCGGCCGGGCGTTGATGTCGATCATGATCTGTACGACTTCGTCGGACAGCGCCAACAGGTTGGGCATGGAGTTGTTGATGTGCGCGACGAATTCGTTGATCTGGCGAATCGCGCCTTCCGATTTTAAAATCTGGTCGGCGTGCTGGCGAAATGCCGCCCAACGCGCCACCACCGATTCCAGCGGTGCGGCAATTTCAGCCGGGGATTCCGGCGTGCCTTTCTCAACGTCGCCGGTTTGCAGATTCGTCAGGATGGTATCGAAATGGTTACGCGATTCGCTCAGCAAGGAGAACGCCTCTACACGCGCCGATGATGCTTCAGCAGCATTTTTTACGATGTTCTGCGACAACACCCGCAGCTCACCGGTCTTGCTGATGTATTCTTTATCGTGCCCGGACTTGATCGCAACGTAGAGAAACGTCACGCCCATCGCGATAATCAGCGCCAGCAACACACCCACGATAATCGCCTGCCGTTTATTTTCAAGCAGTCGCGACACCGCATTGCTACCGACCGACATCGCGTCTTTCATCTTGATATTTTTAATGTTCTTGACATTTTTCATGCTCACGGCTCCCTGGCCCGATGGATCATTGCTTGCTAATTACGGATGAATAGGAAAAATCTTTAACGTAACTCACGCGCCCGCCTATGCTGCGATCCGCATGAACTCCGGGTTCTCAGCCAAATCTTTAAAGCTGAACACGTACCAATCCGTGTTCTGGTGCTGATATGCGCCGACCAGATAACTCTTCATTGCCGACTGTATTTCACCGGCGATGGAACGGCTGTTGTCTTGCTGGAAATGCTTCAATCCGGCCACGTCGTCCACCAGCAGCCCCGCCCACAACTCGTCATAGTGAATGATCAACACGCGCGAGCGCGCATTGATATCCACCGGCGCCTGCCCCAGATACTGCTTAAGATCGATGATCGGCATCAGTGTGCCGCGTATATTGGCAACACCGCGCACCCAACCTTTGGCGCCGGGTACGACCGCCAAGCGCGGGTAGTAGAGTATTTCGCGCACGTCATCGACGGCGGCAACCAGATTGACATCGCCGATGCGAAACCCGATGCCGGTCCACGGCTTGGTGATGGCGCGTTGCTGCGGCAATCCCGCTGCACGCTGCTGGCACACGCTTGCGAGTTCGCGCAGCACATCAAACGGCGCGAGCTGCTCGGACGGATTCATGTTTTTTCTCCTAGCCACCGAGTGCGGTTCTCACTTTGCCGATGAGCTCCTGCTCGCTCACCGGTTTGGTGAGGTAATCTTTCGCGCCCTGGCGCATACCCCAAACCCGATCAGTTTCCTGATTTTTGGTGGTGACGATCAACACCGGGATATGTGCGGTCTCGGGATTGGTCGTGAGTTGGCGCGTCGCCTGAAACCCGTTGAGCCCGGGCATGACAATATCCATCAACACCAGATCGGGTTTATGTTCGCGGGCGATGGCAATGCCCTGTTCGCCGCTGGCGGCGGACATCACGCTGTAGCCATTTTTCTCCAGCATGGTTTTGAACACGTGAACTTCCGTAGGTGAATCATCGACGATCAACACTGTGGCCATTGCTTAATCTCCCATCGCAAAATGCATCAATTAAACATCATTTACGCACATATTGTTTGATCGCGCCGAGCAACTCTTCGCGCGTGAACGGTTTGGTGAGGTATTGGTCCGACCCCACGATACGTCCGCGCGCCCGGTCGAACAAACCGTCTTTGCTGGTCAGTAAAATGACCGGCGTTTCCTTGTAACTTTTGTTGCGCTTGATCAACGCGCAGGTTTGATAACCGTCCAGGCGCGGCATCATGATGTCGATGAAAATAATGTCGGGGCGATGGTCGGTAATTTTCGACAAGGCCTCGAACCCGTCGGTGGCGGTAATCACCTCGCAACCTTCTTTCTTCAACAAGGTTTCGGCGGTACGACGAATTGTTTTACTGTCGTCGATGACCATCACCTTGATGCCGGTCAAATTACCTGCTTCTGCTTCGCTCACTTAACGCACCTCACACTCACATCGGTTAAACACGGTGTCCGTGGTGTAAACAACGCAGCCACCTGACACCACGCACGCGCCTGTGGACGGCGCGGTCAGCGCTGTGTCGCAAACGCTTGCTACATTAACGACCAGAATCGGTGAGATGTTTAATGCGACACGGGCGCCCGTAAAATCCGCACGCGGCGGATCCGTGTAATCAGCATTCCCGGCGCGAGCCACCCAACTAGACGAACCAAAAAAAATCTTCCGCGTAAATCTTTAGCCACACTTAAATTTTTAGCACACTATCGTCGCATATTCCAATCACCTGTTATCGGTACGGGTCGCAGCACACAAAAAATCATCTGCGCCCAATGATGCCTTGATGCACAATGCGCCACGCGCGCGCAACGTGCGTTGCACTGAAGGAGGTTACCTATGGCTGCATCCGAACACGCCACGGTCCCGCATCTCACAACGGCGCTCACCGGCCCGTTGTTGCAATTGGAAAGCCATTTTCTCGACAAGCAGGCCGCCATTGAACGCTGGTTTCGCGATCAATGGCGCATGACGCCCGCGCCGTTTTACTGTTCGGTGGATTTGCGCAATGCCGGCTTCAAGCTCGCGCCGGTGGATACAAATTTATTTCCCGCCGGATTCAATAACCTCAATCCCGCATTTTTGACCTTGTGCATTCAGGCAGTGCAAACCGCCATCGAACGCGTGTGCCCCACCGC
>JANOOV010000355.1:0-14727 GCA_031421535.1 Gammaproteobacteria bacterium | reverse complement strand
ATTGCTGATCCTAAACGAACATTAATTAATCTGGCTCGTCGGAGCCGAAAAAGACGCTTAGCGCAGGAAATAGTGCCGTCACCTAATTCATCTGCGCAAATTGGCCCTCTCTACAATGAAAGATTCGGTGAGTTCGTGAATCAAAGTTGGAATATTGAACGCGCTCGACTTCTCGCTGACAGCCTATCCCGTACACTAAATCGCCTTTCAGTGTTCCTTGAGGTTTAATCTGTTAAGGGAGAAGGTTGTGTCAGAGTGCATATGGAGACCGGCACCAAAAGGCCCCTATCCGGACCAGGTGTAAGACGGTGCGCACGAAAAAGGGTGACGCTACCCTTTTACACAAATTTAAGCGGCCACTTGCTCGTAAGAAAAGTGCGGAATGTCGGCTCGATCTTTGGCGTGCTCGATCGTGATGCTGCAAATGTTTCCCTGTTTATCCAGGTCCAGCAGCGTGTTCTCGTCCAGGTCTTTCGTTTCCGCAACGTCGGCGGTACGGAACTCGATATACAGCGTGTCGGTGTCTTGAAAGTATTTAATCTTCATGGCGTGAAACTCCGGTCAAAAAAGGCGTTATGCACGGTTTCTCCGTCCGCCAACAACACAACTCGCAAAAAGCGATTTTCCATTTCCTGTATCGGCGCCCATCGCCGAATCCTTCCATCCGCCTGCGTGAACTCTTTTACAGGACGATCAATTACGCGTTGTATCCATTCCAGTTGAATCGGCGCTCGGTCGGGCCGACTCCGCATCTCCTGAAAGTATTGAGTGAATTTCATTTACCACCAAGTGTACCAGAGCACCCATGGTCGCCAAGTGGAGAAACGGAGACGCTTTGAATACAGACGACTTCGAACTAACCCCGGTATGAGCCCTGCGACTGCAAGTATTCCATTTCAGCCGCCGTACTCGTCCTTCCCAGAATCGCATTGCGATGCGGAAAGCGGCCGAAGCGCCGCACGATGTCGCGGTGGTGTAGGGCCCACTTGAGATTGTTTTCCAGTCCGGGTTGCGAAAAGAGTTGTACCGATTGTTCCTGGTCGGCGAGGTTTTCGCTGTGCATGAACGGCAGGTACGCGAAGGCCTGACGCTCGGGCGCGAGGGTGCGGTCGAGTTCGCGCCAGAGGATGCGCCGCGCAATCGCTCTGGATTGCGATTCCATCGCGAAGCTCTCCGCCTGTTGGCGATATATGTGGTGCGGGAACTGGTCGAACAAAATGACCAGCGCGAGCGCGCCATCGACATCGCGCTCCCAGTCCATCAGCTCGCCGCGCTTTCCTGCTTGATATGTGGCCTCGAAGCGTTCGCGCACTTCGGAGTCGAACGCGGCGGTGGAGTTGAACCACATCGGACGCGTCGTTTCCGCAAACCACAGATCGAGAATGTCGCGCGGCGTGGCGAGTGCGTTGCTCGCGTTGGTGCGCGCACGACTCGGATCGACATGTTTAATCTCGGACAGGGTTGGCCCGGTGAGCGCATAGGCTTGTCCGAAGCCGATCACGTACGACGCTTCGAACGGCATGAAGCGCATCAAGCCAAAGTCGGCGAGGCTGCGTAAGGTTTCCATGAACGGCCCGAAGCGCGCGTCGAAGGCCTGCATGATCCCGCGCCACTCCGCCGCATCGCGGTTCACGCCGTGCGTGAAGCAGCGATACACCAGACGCTTGCGGGCAAACACATTTGCACAAGCGTGTTCGTCTTCGAGAAAGATGACGCTGGCCCGCCCGGTGTGCCGCATGTTGCGCGTGTGCCGCGACAACGTGCTGACGAAGGCGTAGAGATTGCCGAACGCATCGCTGACATACGGCGCATAACTCGCCTCGGGCTCGCCGTCGGCGCTGACGGTCGCCAAGGTCATGGTTTGAAACACCGCGCGAAACGCGGCGATTTCTTTTGGCGTGGGAACGGCTGGATTTGCGCTCATATCAGAAGAATTGCTCTCCGGTCTGGATAATTTGTTTGGGTTTGTATTTATTGTTTCCTGCCGATAATTATTGAACAGCAATGCAACAAGGCTCCCTATGAAACACGCACATAATTCCTTTGCTCTTTCACTTTTGCTCGTGGTTTCACTTCTGTGTGGCTGTGCTTCGGAGCACGTGCTCACACAACAGGAAATGCGCATACAAGATGCGGCCACCACAGCGGTCACCCATGTTCTGTTTGAAAAAGGAATGGACAGTGTTGCCTCTTACAACGTAAGGCGCGACGGCTATGTTGTCATTAAGTTTGATCAGTCCGTGCCATTTGAAAAATATAATGACGTGGTGCATACCCTTCGAGGCAGCAGAGTGATCTCGGGTGTTTATGCAGAGCAAGGGGGCGTTCAGGTGTGCGGCCCCCGATAGTTCCAATTTTTACGTGTCCGAAAAAGCCGAGCCAGCGGAATTCTTCCTCGCACGATAACGGAGGAACGCTTCCCTTTTCTTGATCGCTAACCCGCCGCTACTTCACCGCAAAGCAGTAAAGCAGCGCGTCGCCGCCGGTGCTCTTGACGGCTTCGGGGCTGCAACCGCGCGTGGGATGCGCGGAGTTCCAGGACGTTGTCCAGGGATCGTCGTTGGGGCCGACGCGGTCGTGGTGTCCGGTCATGGCGGAACCGTCATCGCTTTCTTTGCTCCAGTTGCCGCAGGTCAGGTCCGGAAACGGGGCTGGCGCAAAGGCCGAGCCATCGACGCGCGAGCCGGTGAGGATGTCGTGTTTGTTGGGCGTGTCGCCGCGACCATTCACGACCTGGCCCTTCTCGTCGAGTGCGGTTTCCTTGGTCAGCTTGCTGCGGTCGGAATGCAGGTCTTCAACGTTTTTGGCGATCTTCACGCCCTTGGCGTTGTGCCACGGCCCGGTGCCGATGCGCCCGCGCGCATGCACGACGTTCTTGTCACTGAAGTTTGCGCCCTGCGTGCTCAGGTAAGCGTGCCAGGTGCGCTTGCCCGCGCCAGCCGCCTCGGCCAGCGACTGACAATGCCGATCCGCGCCTTCAATTCCGCCCAGATTTCCGCCTTTGCCCAATCCGGTGCTGGTGACAAAGAACGACATCTTGCCGGCATCACTTTCCGCCGAATAACTCGCTCCGCTCATCGTCATCGAGCTGACCGCAATCAACGACATCCAAAGCATCATGCTGCGCATCGTATTCTCCTGTCTGTTCTATGGATCGATACAAATTCACACCGCGAGTCTGTCGCATCACGCATGGATATTAGCGGAATCTTCGCTCGAAGCTAAGCGTCCCGATCGTTGTCCTTTTAAGAAACCGCTTCCGGTTTTTTCTTGTCACGCAGGCTCATTGCAGCAGTATGATTTTTCCCTCGGAAGGCACGCCCTCTGCGCTCACCAGGAAGAGCATGTAGGGGCCGGGTGGGGCGGTCGTGCGGCTCGTCGGGAAAACAATCGAGACTCCGGTGGCCGTGGGCGAGAAGCTCAAGGGAACCAGACGGGTGTTCTGGTCAAAGGCATGCGTCACCGAACCCAATGCGATAAACGTCACCTTCGTGATCTTGGCGCCGTCCGGCGTGTCGACGAGTTGAGTCTGGCCGTACGCGACACGCGGCGGGAGCGCGCTCGTGATGGTCGGGCGTGCGCCGTTGAACAGGTAGGCAGGCGAGTACAGTTCGTAGCTCGGCTCGTTGGGACTGCCGCCGCCGTCGCCGCTCCCCGTGTACAGCACCCGACCATCGGGCAGCAGCAGTGCGGTTCCGTGGTAGATGCGCGCCACCGTGCTGCTCGCCAGTGTCGTCCAGGTGCCGGTCGCGGGATGCCACAGCTCTGCGGTGCGCACGGCCCCCACGAGATCGTTGAACCCGCTGCCGCGCGTGCCACCGGTGACGAGTACGTCGCCGGTCGGCAGCAGGGTGGCGTTGATCTGCCGACGGGCGAACTCCATACCCCCGGTGTAGGTCCAGGTCGGACTTGGCTGATTCAAGTCGATGATCTCGGCGGTGCTGGTCGGAGGGTCGCTGCCCCCCACATAGAGGATCTTTCCCGGCTCGTACATCACTGCCGATCCATAGTCGCGGCGCTTTTCGAACTTGCGCAATGGTCCGTCGGTCCAGCTGCCCGTCCCCGTGACGTCGAGATAGCGCGACTGTTGCTCTTCTCCCGCATAGAAGATGCGCCCGTCAGGGGCCACGAACATACGGGGATAGTACGGCAGGCCGAGGGCCGCCGAGGTGAGAGGACGCCACGCGGTGCCATTCCATATTTCGGGGACTAGCACATTGGCGCCGGTTGCGTCCGTGCCCGCGAGGGTCAGCACCTCGCCGCTGGGCAGCGTGGTGTTGGTGGGATACCAGCGCCCCTTGGCCATGTTCGGCAGGGCCTGCCACACGCCAGTGACGGGGTCGAACACATTCGCGTTCGGCAGGCCAAGCCCGCTGGTGTCGGCTCCGTCCATGATGTGTCCGCCGGTGACGAACAGCCGCCCGTCAGGAAGGAAGCTGTGGCCGGAGCAAAATAACTGGGAAGGCGCCAGCACGGCAGTGAACGCGCCGGTGGCGGGGTCCCATACATAGGTATACGAAGATTCGTTGACGGGCTTTCCCCAGCTCAACACTTTACCGCTCGTCAGCAGCTGGAGGTGCACCTGTACGATCGGTACCGAAGTCATCACGGACGACCATTGGCCGACCAGCGCCTGAGGCACGACAGGTGGCGGCGTCACTGGCGGTGGCGTCACCGGAGGAGGTATGACGGGCGGCGTCTGTGGCGGAGCGGATTCGGGTGGTATCACCAGCGGAGGTGCGACGGGCGGCGTCACCGGCGGAGGTATGACGGGTGGCGTCACGGGTGGAGGTACGACGGGCGGTGTCTGTGGCGGAGTTGGTTCGGGCGGTATCTGCGGGGAAGGCGTATCAGACGGCGTCTGCGGTAGAGGTGCGTTCGACGGGTCTGAGGAGGAATCGGCATTGCCGCCGCAAGCAGACAATGAAAATAACAGCACGCCTATTGTTCCGTACCACGCGCGCCGGAGTTTATTGGAAGACTGGGACCAGGACATCGACATCTATCGCTCCTCAGCGTGAACTTGCTTTATGTTTTATGTGCAAGTCACAGCTTGAACTTACGCGAGCGTTTAATCGGTTTGATAGCCCACCAATGGAAAAAGACGGGTGAGTAAAAAGGGGGGATGCTTGCCAGGTTATGGACCGCTCTCCCGTATGTTGCAGCCCCCATCCTACAGTTCGACAGGGGGTTAGAAGTCGATGCGCGCGCAAACGACGCACGTCGTGCTTGCGGATCGTATGCAACAACGCAAACCGGTTATCATCCGGATTCCTCTATTTTGACTTTGGAGCATTTTCAAAATATGAACGACCAGAGCAGTGTATTGACCAAGCCGGTAGAGATTGCACGTATCGCGCTGCGACGCTTAACTGAATTAGAAATACCGCCCACTCCAGAGAACTATTTGCATGAATATCGGCGCGTGGCCGGTTTGCCGCTGCAAGAGGATCACTCCTGGGTTGCAAGCGAAGAAACGGTGAGCATGGTGCGCGCGATAGTCCAGGTCGTTGCGGAGGTCAGTAGCGGACTCGCCCTGGGCGTTGAGCAGTTCGATGCCGATTCGACGCGCACGCTGGCCAGTCTTGAGCAGATTCAAAATCCGGACGATTTGGCGCAGTTGCTGCGCACCGTAACCAGTTCGGCGATGTCGCTCAAGCGAGTCATCGATGCAACGCAGCGCGAGCTGAAAGAAACGCGTCACCGGCTTACTACGGTCAGCACCGCGCTTGAGCATAGTCAGGTTCTCGCGCGCACCGATGCGCTGACGGGTTTCGGCAACCGCCGTGCGATGACGGAACTCATTCACCGGGAAATTGCGCGCTCAATTCGCAGCAAAGAATCGTTCTCCATCGCCATGCTTGACATTGACCATTTCAAAAAAATAAATGATACCTATGGTCATAACGTGGGTGATCAAGCCTTGGTGCATCTCGCCAAAGTGGCCAAATCAAGCGTTCGTGAAACCGATGAGATTTGCCGTTATGGCGGCGAAGAGTTCGTGGTCACCCTCCCGGGCGCAACAGCCAAAGGGGCGCATTTTGTAATTGATCGGATGCGCGGGCTGATGGAACGTACGCCGTTGATGGTGAAAGCTGACACCCTGGTGCTGCGCTACAGCGCCGGAGTCGCCGAATTCAAGACCGGAGAAAATGTCGAGATATTGCTAAAACGTGCCGACGGGGCGTTGTATGAAGCCAAAGCCGCCGGCCGAAACTGCGTGATGATCGCACCCTGAGACAATCACAGCCGTCTGTTTTGCCAGGTCAGTGCATCGCCCGCGGTGAGAATATCGTGGTCGATCAGCCAGCCGCGCGCGTCGTCGGCGTCGTGTTCAAACCAGGCTTGCGCGCTGCCCAACCGAAAGCTGTAACCCCACGCGTCCATGTCGGCCCACAGACGCGCGCGGCCCAGTGCGGGCAGGTGATCGGCCAGTAAAATCTGCAAATAACACACGCCGTTTTCTTCGTCGGTGTCGCCACCGGCGTTGGTGTGCAGCGCGTTGCGACGATCTGCGTCCATGCAGATGTAGTGACAGGCTTCGTGCAACACGGAATGTACCGGCGTGTCGGCGCGCACCAGGAGTTCGTTACCGACCAGCCCTGCTTCGGAATCACCCCAGAAGCTGCCGGGGATGTTTTGCGCAGCGGGGATTTCTGTTATGCACAAGCCGAAGCGGGCCAGCAGAGTGCGGAGGCTCTGCATATCAAATTCGCTGCACGTCAGTATCTGCATAAATTTCCGCAGCGTGGTGTCATGTGCAACCCCGTTGTAGAGTTAAGTGCATTCATTGAAGAGGGCGGTCGGGTGCGCGCCGGTACTTTAAAACCTGAAGAGCATTTCATCCACGATGAACCTTATTCCAAACGCGTCGCCAACGAGGTTGAGATTTTCGACGCTGCGTATCGTAACCAGTTACCGGTATTGCTGAGAAGTGGCCTAAGCCTCCGGCGGTTTTATGTCAAGCTTGTCGACCAAGCGGCCGGTATTGCGATCCAGCGCCACGACCATGCGCCCGTAACGTCCGTGCACGGGGAGGAAGTAATAAGCGTTTAAGGCGCCATGACGTGACTTGAAGCGCTCAAGCTTGGCATGGTCGGCAGGTTTATCCGCCGTATATTTTTCCATGTCCAGGCTATGCACCTGCGCGTCGGCCAGGTATTGCGGAATTTGCTCCGCAAACAAATCACCGCGCAAATACAAACCACCGCGCGCCAGTGATTCCGCGCGGATTTTCCGGCGCTGTTCGGCGTCGTCGGGCAGGCGCACGACGGCCAGCGGGTACGGGGTGTTGCGGTAATTGGAAATTTGTTCGGCGTTAATACCCGCCATGCCGACGGTGCTGTCGCTCAAGATGTGAAACCGTTCTTCGGCGTAGACCATCAACAACGGGCGCTGCGCATAGGTGATCCAGGTGCCCGATACCAATGCGGCGACTTGGATGAACGCGATCACGCTCATGTCGAACTTCAAACTCGGCTTGCCGGGTTTGAAAACAATCAGGGTGAGTAACGGGCCTAACACGATGTCGCACCCGGCAATGATCTGGCTGCCTCGCCAGCCGCCTTCGATTGCAAACAGCGGAAAGCGATACCAGTCGAACACCACGACCAAAAGTAATGCGACAAAAATAACCAGGCTGATGCCCAAATGAACTGCAAACGCTGTGTATCGAGTGAAGCGCATTTCGCCCTCCGTATTTACGCGTGGACACGCGAAAAATATCGGCCAGGGCGTGGCGGTACTTTATACTCAACTAAGGTTTTTTGTTGTCGTCGCTGATGATTTTTGTAGTCAGCAAGATGCACAGAATAATCGCTACCGCGCTGATGCTGCCGATCATGACAAGAAGAATGTTTTCCATAATGCGCTGCACCTCGTGATGTTGCGGGCCTTAAGTTACCTCTGGCGGTGGCGTCGTGCAACAGCGGGTGGTGTACGCCATGAGTAGCACCAGCCCCCCGCGCATCGCGCTGGGTGTCAGCAGTTGTTTGCTGGGCGAGCGCGTGCGTTACGACGGCACCGCCCGGCGCGACGGGTATGTTGTTGACACGCTGGTGCCTTACGTTGAATTTTTACCAATCTGTCCGGAAGTCGAAAGCGGCATGGGTGTGCCGCGCCCGCCAGTGCAACTGGTGGGCGATCCCGCGTGGCCGCGCATGCTGGGCGTGGCCGATGCAAAAGCAGATTTCACCGCGCGCATGCTGCAATTCGGCACAACTGTGGGGCCGCGTATTGAATGCATCAGCGGATATATTTTCAAAAGTCGCTCACCGAGTTGCGCGCTAGGGGATGCGCCGATTGTCGCCGCCGACGGCAGCGTGCGCGCGTACGGCGCCGGGTTATTCGCGCGCGCTATTGTCAAGCATAGCCCCTATTTACCGCTGCACGACGAGCGCGCATTGCAGGCGCCCGAGGCGCGTGATTACTTTTTCGAGCAGGTGTTCAGTTATCGTCGCTGGCAAACACAGGTTGTCCCTGCTCCGACGCTTGCGGCATTGCGGGAGTTTCATGTCGCGCACAAATATAATTTGCTGGCGCATCGGCCGGGCAGCTACCGCGCACTCAGTCGGCTGCTCGCCACGGCCACGATGAGTTCTACATTCATGGCGCGTTACGCAGCGCAATTTTTCGCTGTGTTGCGCACGCCGACAACGCGCGCGGCGCAGGTCGCCGTGCTGCAGCATCTGGTTGGACATTTCAAAAAAACCGCGACGGCTTCCGAACATCACCGCGTAGTGGAATTAATTTCGGGTTACCACAGCGGCACACTTGCGTCGAGTACCGTGTTGCAAGCCGTGCGCGCCCTCAATGCGCGCTACCCGAATGCCGGGCTGCACCAACAAAAATACCTGTATCCCGACCCGGGCGAAGCGGAGTTGCGGTTCAGTGCAACTCCGGAATGTCTACAAAAAATCGGGAGCACAGAGTTTTCTTTATCTGTGCTTGCGAAGCAGGAATGAGGGCCCTATAATTCGCCGTCTTTTTTCCAAGGCGGTGATGAAGCAACGTAAAAGTCGAAGCTTATTGTTGGTGGGGGTCGGCAGTATGCTGACTTCAATCGTGGTCAGCGGGTTTTTACTGGGTTACGCCGTCGATGTCTGGGTCGATACCAAACCGGTTTTTATGTTGTTGTTCGGTGGCTTGGGTTTCGTGGGCGGGTTTTTAAAAGTGTACAAGCTTCTCATTCATCCGGATCTCAATTGAATACTACGACTGATGGCACCGACCTCGCCGAGCGCACGCGCCGGATCGTGGGATTTCAGATTCTTGCCAGCGTGGTGATCGCGATCGGTTTTTTAATCGGCGTGGGCGCCGCACAAGGTCGCTCCGCGTTGTACGGCGGGCTGGTGGCGGTAATCCTGACAGCATTGTTGAGCCGGGGGGTGAAGCGTGCCGAAGTCTCGGCGGCGCATGATCCGCGCAAGAGCATGGTAATTCTATACGTCGGGGCGGTGCAGCGTTTTGTATTGGCTTTGGTTGCCTTTGCGTTGGGCTTGGCCGTGCTGAAGCTGGAACCGATGGCGGTGTTTATCGGCTTTGCCGCCGCGCAGTTTTCTTATTTGATCAATGCGCGCGGTACGGCGCACAGCAAGCGAGAGGTTTGACGTGGCCGAAGCAGCAGCGTCTGGCGGACAAAGTAGCGTTGAGTATATCCAGCACCACCTCACTAACCTGTGTGTGGGCGAGGACTGCGCGACCAATGGTTTCTGGGCTTGGCATATCGATACGCTGGCGTTCAGCGTGTTGCTGGGCGCGTTGATTGTGTTTGTGGCGTGGCGTTTGGGCCGAAAATTGACTCCGGGTGCGCCGAGCGGTTTTCAAAATTTTGTCGAGATGATTCTGGATTTCGTTGCGCAGCAAGTGAAGGATACGTTTCCCGGTCACAATCCATTGATCGCGCCGCTGGCCCTGACGATTTTCCTCTGGGTCTTTTTGATGAATACGATGGACCTGATTCCGGTGGATTTGTTGCCGGTGATCGGCAGTATGGTGGGAATCCACTATTTAAAGGTCGTTCCGACCACCGATCTAAGTACCACCATGGCGATGTCGCTGACGGTATTCATGTTGATCGTCTATTACAACCTCAAGATCAAAGGCCCGGTCGGTTACCTGAAACAATTCCTGTTTCACCCCTTCGGTAAATTCCTGGTGCCGGTCAATGTGGCGATGACGCTGATCGAAGAGCTGGCCAAGCCGCTGAGTCTCGGCCTGCGTCTGTTCGGCAACATGTTTGCCGGTGAGCTGGTGTTCCTGCTGATTGCGCTGATCGGCGGCACCATGGCGGTGGGCGCGGCGGCATTGTTCTGGTTGCCGTTGCAGATCATTCTGGATTTAGGCTGGTTGATCTTTCACCTTCTGGTGATCACCTTGCAGGCGTTCATTTTCATGGTACTCACGATTGTGTATCTGGGAATGGCGCATACGTCGGCGGATGAGCACTAAATTCGCTCCGGCAGGATTTTTGGTTATTTCACTTTGATAAATAGAAGTTTAGAGGAGACAAAACGATGAACGCTGAAATGCTTGCCATGATTTACGCATACACCGCCGTAGGCGTGGGTGTGATTCTCGCTGCCGCTGGTTTGGGTTCAGCGATTGGCTGGGGCTTGATCTGCGCCAAGACCTTGGAAGGGATTGCGCGTCAACCGGAAATGCGCCCCGCGCTGATGACCAATATGTTCATCTTCGCTGGTTTGATGGAATCGTTCCCCTTCATCATCCTGGCGTTTGCAATGTGGTTCCTGTTCGCCAATCCGTTCGTCGGTGCGCTGGAAGCTGCAATCAAGGCAATCGCGCAGTAATCGCTTGCCTGGCGCCGCAAAGCTGATGGCAACGCTAATGATAGGAACCGTAGCATGAACATTACGATCACCCTGATTGGTCAAATGGTCGCGTTCATCTTGCTGATCTGGTTTGTCAACAAGATGCTCTGGGGGCCGATGTCCAAAATGCTCGCCGACCGGCAAAAGAAAATTGCCGACGGGCTGGCCGCTGCGGACAAGGGCAAGCACGAAATGGAGTTGGCCGAGAAGCGCGCCAAAGACTTGTTGAAAGACGCCAAGACCCAGGCCGCCGAAGTGATTCTGCAAGCGCAGAAACGCGCCAGCGAAATCGAGGAAGAAGCCAAGACCAAGGCACGCGCCGAAGCCGAGCGCATCATGGTCGCCGCGCAAGCGGAAGTGGAGCGTGGCATCAACCAGGCCAAGGAACAGTTGCGCGCGCATGTGTCGAGCATCGCCTTGTCCGGCGCCGGAAAAATTCTGAAGAAAGAGATCGACGCCAAGACGCATAACGCGTTGTTGGCGGAACTGGCGGCGCAGGTTTAGGCATGGCTGAGATTTCCACCATCGCACGTCCATATGCTACTGCGGTTTTCGAGCTGGCCAAGGCGACGAAAAATTATCCGGGTTGGTCACAGCAGCTGCATTTACTCGCGGCGATTGTGGCCGATGCGCAGTTACGCTCGCTGATCGGCAACGCCGCCGTAAAGAAAGAGCAGGTGGTGAAATTGATTGCCGACGTCGCGGGCGACAAGCTGAATGCGACCGGACGCAATCTGGTCAGCGTGCTCGCCGAGCATCGCCGCCTGGGCGTGCTGGCGGAAATCGCCGATCAATACGAAGCGTTACGTGCCGTAGCGGAAGCAACGCTGGAAGCCGAAGTGGTGTCCGCGTTCGCTGTCGATGCAGCGCAACAGCAGAGCATCGCCGCAGCGCTGCAAAAACGCTTAGGGAGAAAAGTTAATCTCACGTGCATCATCGATTCCACGCTGTTGGGTGGCGCCATCGTGCGCGCGGGCAATCTGGTGATCGACGGTTCTGCGTTGGGTCGTCTGCAAATGTTGACGACACGCTTAGCCCATAAATAAGTTCCGGGCCCGAATTCAGTTTACGAGGAAACAGCAATGCAACAGCTCAGTGCTTCTGAAATCAGCAACCTAATTAAAAAGCGCATCGAAGGTTTCGAGGTCGTTACCGAAGCGCGCAATCAAGGCACCGTGGTCAGCGTCAGCGACGGTATCGTGCGCATTCATGGTTTGTCGGATGTGATGTCCGGCGAAATGATCGAGCTGCCGAACAACACCTTCGCGATGGCGTTGAATCTGGAGCGCGATTCCGTCGGCGCGGTGGTGCTCGGTTCGTATCAGCACATTACGGAAGGCGATACCGCCAAGTGCACCGGTCGCATTCTGGAAGTGCCGGTCGGCGAAGCGATGCTCGGCCGTGTGGTCGATGCGCTGGGTAATGCTATCGACGGCAAAGGTCCGATCACCGCCAAGCTCACTTCGCCGATTGAAAAAGTTGCGCCGGGCGTGATCTGGCGTCAATCGGTCAATCAACCGGTGCAGACTGGCTTGAAAGCCATCGACTCGATGATTCCCGTCGGCCGTGGCCAACGCGAATTGATCATCGGCGACCGCCAAACCGGCAAGACGGCTGTCGCCATCGACACCATCATTAATCAGAAAAGCACTGGCGTTAAGTGCATTTACGTCGCGATTGGCCAAAAGCAATCATCGGTCGCCAATGTAGTGCGCAAGCTCGAAGAGCACGGCGCGATGGCACACACCGTCGTGGTGATGGCGGGCGCGTCCGAGTCGGCCGCGATGCAATTCATCGCGCCGTATTCCGGCTGTGCGATGGGTGAATATTTTCGCGACAACGGTGAAGACGCGCTGATTGTTTATGATGACTTGACCAAGCAAGCCTGGGCCTATCGCCAGGTGTCGTTGCTGTTGCGTCGTCCACCGGGCCGCGAAGCGTATCCGGGCGATGTGTTCTATCTGCATTCGCGTTTATTGGAGCGCGCTGCGCGTGTGAATACCGGCTGGGTGGAAAAATTCACCAATGGCCGCGTCAAAGGCAAAACCGGTTCGTTGACGGCATTGCCGATCATTGAAACCCAAGCAGGCGACGTGTCGGCGTTCGTGCCGACCAACGTGATTTCGATTACCGACGGTCAGATCTTTCTGGAAACCGACCTGTTCAACTCGGGTATCCGTCCGGCCGTGAACGCCGGTCTGTCGGTGTCGCGCGTGGGTGGCGCGGCGCAAACCAAGATCATCAGAAAGCTCGGCGGCGGTGTACGTCTGGACTTGGCGCAATATCGCGAGCTGGCCGCGTTTTCGCAGTTTGCTTCCGACTTGGACGAAACGACGCGCAAGCAGTTGGAGCGTGGTCAACGTGTGACCGAGCTGATGAAGCAAAAGCAGTATTCAACGCTCAGCGTGGCCGAGATGGCATTCTCGCTGTTCGCCGCCAACGAAGGCTTTCTCGACGATGTGCCGGTGAAAAAGATCGTGGATTTTGAAGCCGCGATGCATTCCTATCTGCGCTCCAGTGCGGCGGATTTTCTCAAACGTATTAATGAGAAGGGTGACTACAACGACGAAATCGCGGGCGAAATGCGCAAGACGCTGACCGCGTTCAAAGCCAGCAGTACCTGGTAACCCACCCGGTAACGAGGAACAGTCATGGCCGTCGGCAAAGAAATACGCACCAAGATCAAGAGCGTGCAAAGCACGCGCAAGATCACGCGCGCGATGGAAATGGTCGCGGCGAGCAAAATGCGCCGCGCCCAGGAGCAAATGGCGGCAGCACGTCCGTATGCGCTGAAAATGCGCAACGTGATTTCGCATCTGGCACATGCGCATCCGGAATACCAGCATCCGTATTTGCAGGATCGTGAAGTCAAGCGCGTCGGTTACATCATCGTGACGTCAGATCGTGGTTTGTGCGGCGGTCTGAACAATAATTTGTTCAAAATTTCGCTGGCCTCGATGAAGGGTTGGTCGAACCAGAACGTGCAGATCGAGGCCTGCGCCATCGGTCAAAAAGCCTTAAGTTTTTTCCGTCGTGTCGGCGGCACGGTCAGAAGCCAGGTCACGCATCTGGGCGACCGGCCGCGCATCGAGAAACTCATCGGCACCATTAAGGTGATGCTGGACGAATTTAACGCAGGCAAGATCGACCGTTTGTTTATCGTGAGCAATGTGTTCGTGAATACCATGACGCAGAAGCCGACGGTGGAGCAGCTGCTGCCGATCAAGGCGCAGACGCTGGACGCGACCATGCAACATCGCTGGGATTATCTGTACGAACCCGAAGCGAAAGAAGTGCTCGACGTGTTGATGACGCGCTATATCGAGTCGCTGGTGTATCAGGGCGTGGTGGAAAATCTGGCCTGCGAAATGGCCGCGCGCATGGTGGCGATGAAGAGCGCTTCGGAGAATGCCGGTTCGGCGATTCACGAATTGAAGCTCAAATACAACAAGGCCAGGCAGGCGGCGATTACGCAGGAAATCTCTGAAGTCGTCAGCGGCGCGGCCGCAGTTTCTTGATTTTAAATGTTTCTATTTTAGAGTTTTAAGGGGATTCACATGGCTTCTGGAAAAATTGTGCAAATCATCGGTGCGGTGGTCGACGTGGAATTCCCGCGTGACGCGCTGCCAAAAGTTTACGATGCGCTCAGCGTCGGCGGCGTTGGCTTGACACTCGAAGTGCAGCAGCAATTGGGCGACGGCGTGGTGCGCACCATCGCGATGGGCACCACCGATGGCTTGAAGCGCGAGATGGCGGTGGCCAACACCGGTGCCGCGATTACCGTGCCGGTCGGCAAGGGCACGCTGGGTCGCATCATGGACGTGTTGGGCAAGCCCATCGACGAGCAAGGCCCGGTGAAAGCGGAAGCGCAATGGCCGATTCACCGCAAGGCGCCCGC
>JANOOV010000354.1:0-8340 GCA_031421535.1 Gammaproteobacteria bacterium | reverse complement strand
CTGATCACGGTGACGTTCACGTGTGACGGCAGCAACGGCAACGCTTCGGCCAGCAGTACGTGGAGCGGTGAATCGGCTGCGACGTCGTGGTAATTATCAAGAACGAGCACAGTAGGTTGCGGCAGTGACGCGCCGAGGGTTTCAAAAAAGCGCCGCGCAAATGCGCCGAGGCTGGGTAAATGTTCCGGAGTAACCCGAGGCAGCACGACGCGCTGGCGTGATGAGACGTGACGGGCCGCAATGCTCAGATAATGAAAGAAGGTTGCCGGGTCACTGTCGCTCGCGTCGAGCTGATACCACAACGTGCGTTTTTTGCGTGTTTCGAGCCAGCCCGCAACCAGCGTGGTCTTGCCCGCGCCCGGTGCGCCGACGATCCACGCAAGGGGTCGTTCGCACGCTTGTTCAAACGATTTGTATAATCGCTCGCAGGCATAAACTTCACCCAGATGTGGAGGCGTGAGTTTGGCGAGTGTCGTCCTGTTGTCCATGGTGATTCTCCGTGTCGCCTGCTGATCGAGAAAAAAGGTCATGCCCCTATACAATTCTTCAGTTGGAAGGAATCATTCAGAGGCATGAAAAGTAATGCTATTGTGCAAGCCTGTCCCCGTTTTTGATAAGCTTTCCGAAATTGTGACCGTGGCCGCGTAGCATGCTGGTGATTCAGTATTAACTGTCTTACCATCACGCCGCACTTGAGGGTGCTACTACGCGCGTCGCGTCAGTCGCACTGAAACTACACGGACGTGATACAACCCGGGAGGACTACCCCATGACGACTGGCGATCTCCTTATTATCTGGACGGACAACCGCGCCCTTTCGATTTTCATCTGGCTGGTTCTCATCATTACGATTTTGTACTTCGCACGGCCTGCCGCGCACGGTGTGATTCTCAGTTTTACGCGTATGTTGCGCAATAGCGCGCGCTTGGCTACGCGCTCGCTGTATGCGCTGGAAGTGCGCGCCAAACAGCGCAACCGTGCCGTGGTATTGGGCGCCGGTCGCGACATCAGCGAGCGCAGCATCGAGCGTGAATTTCACCGTGTATCGACCATCGTCGGTCGCGATCTCGCCGGGTTTCCCGCACTCGAGCGTCAGTTACGCGAGCAAATCACCAATATTGAGGAAGACTATCGCGACGCGATTGAAATTCCGCCAATGCCGCCTGAGTGGCACGCCGCCATTGAGGCGGTCGCGAAAATTCCAGCGAACGGTGATTCCGGATACGCCCGCGTGCTGACCGAGATCAGCAGGGTGTTCAAAAAATCCAGCGAAAACGTGTTGAATGAAATCCGCAACGCGGCCGCTGATCGTCACGATACCTTGTTGCGCATGATTCCGTTCTGGCGTGGCGTGGACAGCGCGCTTTCGCGCGTGGAGAAAAAAATCGAATCGCTGGAGGAGCGTTCCAAGACCATCGACCAACAGTTCGCAACCTATCTGCAAATCGTCGCACAGACGGATCGCGCCGAACGCCTGCTGTCCACGTCGTCGGTCACGCAGTTCTTCATCTCGGGCCTCGTCATGGTGATCGCCATTCTGGGCGCGTTCATTAATTTCCAGCTGATCGCGCTGCCGATGTCGGAAATGGTCGGCGGTAACAGCTACCTGTTTTTCAGCAAAGGTTTTGCGCTGAAGACCGCCGACATCGCCGCGCTGGTCATCATTTCGGTGGAGCTGGCGATGGGATTATTTTTCATGGAAGCACTGGGCATTACGCGCCTGTTCCCGGTGATTCGCGGCATGGACGACAAGCTGCGCCACCGGATGTTGTGGGTCACGTTCAGCATCCTGTTCACGCTGGCCTGCGTGGAATCGGCATTGGCGTACATGCGCGACCTGCTCGCCGCAGACCGCGCCGCGCTGGCGCAACAACTGTCGGGACTGGAAATCGTCACCCCCGCATTTCGCTGGATTCCCTCCCTGGGCCAAATGGTGCTGGGATTCATTCTGCCGTTTGCGCTGGTGTTCGTCGCGATCCCGCTGGAATCGTTTATCCATGCGTCGCGTTCGGTTTTTGGTGCGGCATACGAGGCGGTGTTACGGCTGTTGAGCTTTGTGGTGCGGATCTTCGGCAACGTCGCCGCGCAACTGGGGTCGATTCTTACCCATCTGTACGACGCCATCATCTTTATTCCACTGCATATCGAACAGATGTTGGGCAGTCGGGTTGAGCGGCAGCGTGCCCACAGCGTTGCGGAAGATATTCCGCTGGTCGTTTCGGAAGCTCTTCCGGAGGTCAAAACCCCGAACAAACCCGCAAAATCCCGCCGCCCGACCGTGGATAGTCAGCCGGATGATGTCGAATATCACTTCGATGCCGGTAAGGAGCCCAAGAAATGAAAACCTCCTGGAAGTGGATCGCCGTGTTCGCGGCGTTAAATCTGGTCGCTTGCACCAGCGGTAATCCCAACAGCAAAGCCGTGATATTGCTGCTCGATACCTCGGGCACCTACACGACTGAGTTAGGCCAGGCGCAACGCGTCGTGAACTATCTGCTGGGCACACTCGAAGCGGGCGACTCATTTGCGATTGCGCGGATCAACAGCGAGAGCTTTACCGAGAAGAACATCATCGTACGTGCAACGTTTGACGTTCGCCCGTCCACCACTAACGCGCAGAAGCGTACCGTTCTCGACACCATGCAGAAGTTCATGGACGAGGCTGCCAAGGGCAGCGCGAACACGGATATCACCGGCGGCGTGCTGCAAGCGCTTGAATACGTACGTGAGACCAACGCGGCGCAAAAAATCGTGTTGTTGTTCACTGACTTGCAGGAAGACCTGCAAAAGCGCCAGATCCGCGAATTCCCGATCGACTTCAACGGCGTGCGCGTGATCGCGGTGAACGTGACCAAGCTGCGCAGCGACAACATCGACCCGCGTAACTTTCAAGAGCGGCAAGACTACTGGAAGCACCGCGTGGAATCCGGCGGCGGCCAGTGGCAAGTCGTCAACGATCTTGAACGATTACAGTCCGCACTTCTTTAGCCGGTTGCTGAAATCGAATTTTTCAGCAATCGGCTAATGCCGTAAGCCCGCCAATAATTTTTCGGTTTCCGCCAACAGTGCGCTGCGTTTGAAAAGGATATGCCAGCGCGATCCGCCGCATTGCGCCCAGAGTACGGCGGCGCGGATACCCGCAAGCAGGATCGCGCGCACTTTGTTGGCGTTGTCCGGGTTGTTGAGGTGCCCGTGTTCGCCTTGCACCAGCACGCGCGGCGTCAGTGTGCTGATGGTGTTTTTATAGGTTTCGGCCAGATTGGCCAGCACGTTTTCGTGCGTCACCGAAAAGTGTTCCGCTTGCCGCTGTGCTTGCGCAATGCCTTCCACGATACGTTCCAGCAGCGCCGGTTGCCGCGCCAGCTTGCGTTCGAGATGCAGCAAAGTGACGACGTACTGGGTGATCTGTAGGGTGTCGGCGTGCTTTTCGCTGAGCTGACGTTTTAATGTCGACAAGCCGGTGATCACGCCGCCCAGGTCGCCAAACACTGCCTCGGTGCTGGGCGCATCAAGTTTGAAAATACTGTTGATGCTGGCGGCGAGTGCGGCGCTGTCGGTCATGCTGCGGGTGGCGATCTGGTGCACCAGATAAGCCGCCTGATACACGCCCGCCAGGGCGATGGTGCGGTCATGTAAAGTTTTATTCATTGCTCCCTCGGTTAGGTCAACAGACCCTGATAATTCCGCCGCCCAGGCATTCGTCGTCTTGATAAAAAACGACTGACTGCCCCGGCGTTACGGCGCGTTGTGGTGTATCAAAGTGCACGGTGTAGACATCGCCGTCGGTGGATTGAATCAAGCATGTCTGATCCGCTTGTCGGTAACGGGTTTTTGCGGTGCAACGCAGCGGCAGTGCCGGTGGTTCGCCGCTGATCCAGTTCAATTGTGCGGCGATGAGTGATTGCGAAAACAGCAACGGGTGCTGATCGCCTTGCACGACCGTCAAGGTGTTTTGCTGCACATTTTTCGCCGCGACGTACCACGGTTGCTCGGTGGCATCGCGGCGCCCGCCGATGTTCAGACCTTTGCGTTGACCCAGCGTGTGGTACATCAGGCCATCGTGGTGGCCGATGATTTTTCCTTCCGGGGTGACGATGTCGCCGGGTTGCGCAGGCAGGTAGCGGCTGAGGAATTCTTTGAATTTACGTTCGCCGATAAAGCAGATTCCGGTGCTGTCTTTTTTGTCGTGGGTGCCAAAACCTTGCTGCGCGGCGAGTGCGCGTACCGCAGGCTTGGTGAGTTCGCCCAATGGAAACAGCGCACGCGCCAGTTGTTCCTGGCGCAACGCGTACAGAAAGTAGCTTTGATCCTTGTCGAGATCGAGCGCCTTGAGCAGCCGCAGGCGTCCGTCGCGTTGCGTCACGCGCGCGTAGTGCCCGGTCGCCATTTTTTCCGCGCCAAGCAGAAGCGCATGCTCCAGAAACACCTTGAACTTGATTTCGCGATTGCACAGCACGTCGGGATTGGGCGTGCGTCCGGCGCGAAACTCATCCAGACAAAATGCAAACACCTGATCCCAGTATTCAGCGGCGAAATTGCGGGTATGCAGGGTTGTGCCCAGGCGGTCGCATACTGCTTGCGCATCGGCGAGATCCTGCGTTGCGCTGCAATGTTCTGCGTCGTCGTCCTCGTCCCAGTTCTTCATGAACAAGGCCTGCACCGCGTAACCCTGGCATTGCAACAGCCAGGCAGCAACCGACGAGTCCACGCCGCCGGACATGCCGATCATGATGCGCGGCGCCGCTTGCGGGGCAGGGCCGGGTTTCGCGAGGCCGGATGTGGTGGTCAGGTTCATGAATACAGATGAGGTTGTGAACGCGGGCCTGATTCTACCTCAAAGCGGGTGGATTGACGGTTTTCGGATGCCGATTAAGCGTCTATTCCCATGACAATACACCGCCACTTTGATATTCGATCACACGGGTCTCGAAGAAATTCTTTTCCTTTTTCAGATCGAGTGCTTCGCTCATCCACGGAAACGGATTTGCCGCGCCCGGATACAACTCGGCAACGCCGATCTGGCGGCAGCGGCGATTGGCGATGTAACGCATGTATTCGGTGAACATCGCGGCATTCAGGCCCAGCACGCCGCGCGGCAAGGTGTCGAACGCATAGCGGGTTTCCAGTTGCGTGGCGTGGTGAATCATGTCGCGCGTTTCGGCCTGAGTTGATACGAATGGGTGTGCAGCGCTTCCTCAAATGCCTGGCGCAGCAAATACTGGCGGCATTCGGGATTGGTGATGTGGCGGTACACCGCGAGCACCAGATTATTTGCTACCAGGGAATCGGCGGTGGAAAAAAATCCCAGCGCGCGTTTGACGATCAGCCGCTCATCCTCCGACAGTCCATCGGCGCTTTTCCACAGCGCGATGTCTGCCGCCATGTTGATCTCGTTGGGCATCCAATGATTGGCGCAGGCGTCCAGATATTTCTGCCACGCCCACGGATATTTAAACGGCACGAGTTGATTGAGATCCGCACGGCTATTGATGATGCGCTTCTCGTCCACGCGAATGCGGCCCGCGCCCATTTGCAGTGCTTCCAGCCCGGTTAAACCGGGTACTGCCGTAGTGGCATTCAGCATGATCGGATTCTCCATCTTGCTATTATTCGATTGCGCGGCATTCACTGGCACACCTCGCATTCTGTAGTGTCGATGCGGCAACTGAGTACGGACGGCTCCGGCATTTTTTTCGCCGGGCTGACGACGTTGAGCGCGCCGTCCGTGATGGTGGATTTTTCCGCCGTCGTTGCCCCCAGCGTGCGCAGATAGTACGTGGTCTTGAGTCCGCGCAACCAGGCCAGTTTATAGAGCGTGTCGGGCCTCGCTCAGTCGAGCGCGATCACCTGTTTCTGGCTGACCCGCGCTTTGCGTTTTGCTTCACCCATGGGGTGAGTCCTCCCTGACCTAAAATTACGTCGTAAACCCAAGTGCCGCCTACGGTTAGCTTAGCAGAGCAAATTTCAACTGCCGTTTTTAGGGTGAACGGTCAAGCCGTCGTATGATTTTGTAATTGCGGAAATTGAATTTTTCTCAGGCTCTCAGTCGCTACTACCAAGAGCTTTGATGTATCTGTGCGTTCACTGGCATTGCCATTGCTTTTGGCAAATCGTTACTATCATCAATAGAGTTAACATCAAACTCTCTGTTCGGATTTTCAAACCTACTTGAAGGACATAAATGACAACCCTGCGCACCTGTTCCATGACCGCACTGCTCGGCGCTGTGCTTATTTCTGCATGTTCGCCGACAACCGACCCGTTGGCGCCTGACGATGCCAGCGCCGCCATCCTGCGCACGGCGCCATCGATTAGCGGGCAGATTACCGCTGTCGCTTTACCTATGGTCATGGTGGAAGAGAATCCCGCCGAGTCACACGGTTCTGATAAGGCGCGCGTGAGAATAACCGAGGCTACTCAAGTGTTGCGCGAAAGCGAGGGTGTCGTGGGTGCAACTGAACTTGGCGTGGGGCAACAGGTGAAGGTCTGGTTTACTGGCCCGGTGATGGAGTCGTACCCGTCACAGGCTACTGCGGGCGTGATCGTCATCGACAGCAATCGTTGAATCAGTATCACGACTCATAAATATCGGAACCAATGCGCTCTCGCCGCATACACCCCGTCCTTGGAGGTAAAAAAAAGAGGCCTCCGGCCTCTTTTTTTATTGCTTACCTGCTCGGTCACACCGGTTGAATCGGGATGTCGATACTGCCGATGACGCGTTCCCGTAATTCCTTGCCGGGCTTGAAATGCGGCACGTACTTGCCGGACAACGCGACCGCTTCGCCGGTTTTCGGATTACGACCGATACGCGGCGGGCGGAAGTGCAAACAGAAACTCCCAAATCCGCGAATCTCGATGCGCTCTCCGGTGGCCAAAGCCTGTGCCAATTGCTCGATGAGCGTCTTGACTGACAGCTCAACATCCTTGTAAGGCAATTGCACTTGCTTACGGCCGATTGCTTCGATTAATTCCGATTTGGTCATCGCGTGTTTCCCGCGTTGTTGTCTGTATGTCTTCCAATTATTCGCGACGATTGCTCATCTGTTCTTTCAGCAGATCGCCCAAAGTACCCAAGGTGCTTGTGGAAGGAGAGCCCGCCCGATAACCCTGGATGGCTTCCGCTTCTTCATCTGTATCCTTGGCTTTGATCGACAAGGTGATGGTGCGATTTTTCTTGTCAACACCGGTGAACTTGGCCTCAACCTCATCGCCCACTTTAAGCGCCGTGCGTGCATCGTCAATGCGTTCCGGTCCAATTTCAGAGGCGCGCAAATGGCCTTCAACGCCTTCCGCCAAACGAATTACGGCACCCTTGGCATCCACTTCAGTGACGGTGCCTTTGACGCGCGTACCCTTGGGATTTTCGCCCACAAAGGCCGAGAACGGATCCTTGTCCATCTGCTTGACGCCCAACGAGATGCGTTCGCGCTCCGGGTCCACTGCCAGGATGACGGTTTCAATTTCGTCGCCCTTCTTGTAGTTGCGAATGATTTCTTCGCCCGGCGTGTTCCACGAAATATCCGACAAGTGCACCAAGCCGTCGATGTTGCCGTCCAGGCCAACGAAGATACCAAAATCGGTAATCGATTTGATCTTGCCGCTGATCTTGTCGCCCTTGTTATGGGTCGCACCGAACGCTTCCCACGGATTCGACTGGCACTGCTTCATACCCAGTGAAATGCGGCGACGCTCTTCGTCGATGTCCAGCACCATCACTTCCACTTCGTCGCCCAACTGCACGACTTTGGAAGGATGAATGTTCTTGTTGGTCCAATCCATTTCGGAGACGTGCACCAAACCTTCCACGCCGTCTTCGATTTCCACGAAGCAGCCGTAGTCCGCAATGTTCGTGATTTTACCAAACAGCCGGGTGTTGACTGGATAACGACGCGCCAGATCTTCCCAGGGATCTTCGCCCATCTGCTTCAAGCCCAGCGAAACGCGCGTGCGCTCGCGATCGAACTTCAGCACCTTGACATCGATTTCCTGACCGATCTGCACCACTTCGCTGGGATGCTTGACGCGCTTCCACGCCATGTCGGTGATGTGCAACAGGCCGTCGATACCGCCCAAGTCGATGAACGCGCCGTAATCGGTGAGGTTCTTGACCACGCCCTTGACGACCTGGCCTTCCTGCAATTTGTCGATCAGCGTCTGGCGTTCTTCGCTGGACTCGGCTTCAACCACTGCGCGGCGTGAGACCACCACGTTGTTGCGCTTGCGGTCGATCTTGATGACCTTGAACTCCAATTCCTTGCCTTCCAGGTACGACGAATCGCGCACCGGACGCACATCCACCAGCGAGCCGGGCAGGAACGCGCGGATTTCCGCGATGTC
>JANOOV010000353.1:0-3876 GCA_031421535.1 Gammaproteobacteria bacterium | reverse complement strand
CGCACTGGCCGGTTATTTCGTCGCGCGCAAACGCGGCTTGAGTGTACGTTACTGGACGATGCTCGGCCTCGTGCTCGGCCCGTTTGTACTGCCGTTCCTGCTGTTTGCGAAGAAACAGCGCAGCGACTGAAATCTAAAATTCCGCCTGCACGCCCAGCGACGGAATCAACGGCAACTGATACGTCGGCCTGCGTTGCGTGTAGTCGGCGCTGTAGTCATAGCCCGCAACATTGTTACGATTATAGGCGTTAATCAATTCCAGGTAGGCGTTCAACTTCCAGGTGTCAAACACGTAGTGGCGATCGGCGCGCAGGTCGAGGCGATGATACGCGGGAAGGCGCCCGGAGTTGATATTTCCGTATTCAGGGAGCACGCGTCCGTTTACGGGCGGCTTGCCGCCGAGAATCGGCGTGTAGGGATTACCACTGTGGTAGGTCCATCGGGCGCCGAACGACCACGGCGCGGAGTGTTTGTAGTTCAGCACCACGCTGGCATTCACCGGCTGATCAACATGGTACTGAAAGGTTTCGCCGGTCGTTGCGTTGTGGCGTCGCGAGTTCGACAGCGCCAGCGCCAACCATCCCGACCACCGCCCCTGCGGATCTTTTTTAATCAGGGCTTCCACCCCGTAGGCGCGACCGCGACCGCTGTTGCGATAGTTCACGGTGGGGTCGGCCAGCACCAGTTGATCAAAGGTTTTGTAATAGCCTTCCAGCTTCGCCGACCACACTGACGCGAAACGTTGCTCGACACCCAGCACGCGGTGCTGCGCGCGGATATTGTGCAGATTCGGATTGCCGAATTTCTCGATCACTTCCTTGCCGCGCGGAAACTGGTGATGTTCTCCAAAACCCGCTGTCAACACCGTGCCCTCGCGCGCTTCCCACTCCAGCCCCACACGCGGTTCGGTGAATGACTCGTCCAGATAATCTTCGTGACTCCAGCGCACGCCGCCGACCAGTGTCCACTGCGCTGCGACGCGGAAGCGGTCACTTGCGTACAGCTCCCAGAGATTGGCGGTCAACGTATCCTGAAGTTGCAGGCGCGGCGCATTGATCAAGCTGCAATCGCGTCCGTCGCAAATCGGATTTTTAATGTCGAAATCAAGATCGGTGTACGCTTTCTGCCTGCGGGCGCCGAGCAGCAGCGCATGCCGCGACGCCGCGGTGTAACGCCACTGCTCGCGCACGTACCAGGTGTTGCCAATATAATTGGCGTAGCCCGCCGCACCCACGTTCGTATCACTGCGGGTGCGCTGATGCCCGAACGCGAACGTGTTGTGCCCACCTGCGACGTCGCGCGCGTCCCAGGTCACCGCCTGCGCCGCGTAGGACTGATCGAACGCGGAGCGGCCCAATAAATCCGGCTCTTTCCTGGCCCGGTTCGACGCGCCGGTCAGCACCACCGCCATCGCATCGGCAGCGCCGCTCACATGTGCCGTCAGCGTGTTCACGTCGTCCAGCGACCAGACATACTTGCCCTGATAATCGTGGAAACGCGGCACTTCGACGGACTCGCCGTTTTTGCCCTTGCCCGCGCTCCTGATAACCGGGCCCAGATTGCTCTGTCGTACACTCAGAAAAAATGCCTGCGTGCCGCTCACCGGGCCTTCCACCAGCGCGTCCGCACCGATGAAACTCAAGTTGAGTTTTGCGCCGAAACGATCCGTGCGCGGGTTGCGCAGCGCCACGTCGATGATCGCGCCGGTCGCGTCACCATACTCGGGGCCGAACGCCGCCGCGTGTAAATTGAAATTATCCACCAGGTCGCTGTTCAGCACGCTGACGATGCCGCCCAGGTGAAACAGATAGCCCACCGGCAAGCCGTCAACGTAATAGAGATTGTCTTCGGGACGCGAGCCACGGATCGCCGGCGCGCTCTGCATGTCGGAGCCGACCGCGACGCCCGGCAACGTTTGCATGGCCTTGAGCGGATCGCCGCCGGTGCCGGGCACGTTACGCAACTCGTCGCTGGTCATGACTTTTTTAGACACGCGGCTGGGGTTGCGTTCCGCGCGCACCGTCACGACCGGCGGTGTGAAATTCACCGGCAGATAAATCACCACCGCCGCATCCTGCGGCGCCGTCACGCTCAGCGGTAATGCGGGTTCGTAACCCAACGCGACCGCGCGCAGCAAATAGGTACCGGCAGCGGGCACGGTCAGCTCGAATCGGCCTTTTTCATCGCTGGTCGTACTCAGTGCATCGTTGTCCACCACGAACACTTCCGCACCGAAGATCGGTTTGCGTTCACCTTTTTCCAGCACCGCGCCATGCAGCGTGACGTCTTCGGCGTATACCGCTGCCGACCACAACAGCACGGCGGCCAGACTTCCGTGCTTCAACCACGCCTGCACGCGCCGCATCTGGCATCGACCTGTTGTTGTAGAAAATTCTCGACTGAAAAAGCACTACCCCGTGGCGGATAGTCTCATCACGCACACTTACAATGCACTCGATACCGGTCGCGCACCATCGCAGGGCCTATGCAAATTTTGATTTTCTGGCACACTCTTGATCGCGCGCGAATTGTTTGTTGTGGTACAACGCATGCTGATATTCCAAATAGCCACGTTTGCAACGCATTCGTTTTGCAGTCGTGCGTAAACCAAAATCACAATCTATGTAAAACGGGAGAGACTAAAAATGCAATCGAAGCAACTTCGTATCGTGACATTTGCAGCACTGGGCCTGTGTGCGGTGGGCGCGACCTTGCCTGCTTACGCGGCGACCTCGGCCAGCGTGGCGGTAAGCTCGATGTATCTGTGGCGCGGCGTGTCGCTCAGCAGTCCTGGTCCGGCGGTGTCGGGAGACTTCAATTTCAACCACAACAGCGGTGCGTATGCCGGCATCTGGACATCAAGTGAAGGCGCCAGCGGCAGCCATGAAACCGACCTCAACATCGGCTTTGCAAAAAAATTCGGTAATGCCGGAATTGACGTCGGCTTCTACGAATACCTCTATCCCGAAGCGGTTAATGCAAACGGCGACAGCCTCGGCGACACTGACACTTCGGAATTTTATGTTGGTGGCTCGTTCGGCCCGATCAGCGGCAGGTTACTCGTCAATACCGATGAAGCGGCAAACATGTACCTCACCATCGACGGCATGTGGGGCAAGTTCGGCGCGCACCTCGGCTCGACGATGCGAAAAGAATCCGCTGAGGAATACATCGATATCAACGTGAGTTACATGCCGGTTGCCAATCTCACGTGGACCGTAAGTCTGGCCAGAGGTGATGGCGTTGAAGGTGCAGAAGACCCCTTGTTCGTCGTAGCGTATAAGTGGCCGTTCGACGTCAAGTAACACCGGCGTTGCCGCAGCGTTGCTTAGTCTAAATAAATAGTGGACGGAGAATCTCTTCCCCCTTGCAGGGGAGGAGTACCGCAAGTCTCTGCGCATCATTATTTTCAAGTTTTAGATTTCGCACTCCCACTTCGACAGTTAAGGATCTGCATGCCATGAACATCAGATTGCATTTGCTTGCACCCTCCCTATTTTACATTGCTACGACCGCCGCGTTCGCCCATCCTGGCCCACACTCGCACGTCGGTCTGCCCGAAGGCGCGTGGCATGCATTTTTTGGCTGGGAATTTGCGCTGGCGGTATGCGTGATCGGCGTTGTGTGGCGCGTAATCCGTCGCCTGCGCAACACCCGAACACAGTGATTCCTGCGGCGCTGGCCGCCCCCCTCACAGCGCGCGCCAGCGCCGGTTGGCAGGCGTCGTTAGCGTTGGAATTTTCCGCCCGCGACGCGCGCAGCGTGCTTACACACCGCGCCCATCATGGCCCGCTGCATGTGCAGAAGCCGTTTTATCCGGAGGCCGACGGCACTTGCCACATTTATTTATTACATCCGCCCGGAGGGGTGGTGGGT
>JANOOV010000352.1:0-1812 GCA_031421535.1 Gammaproteobacteria bacterium | reverse complement strand
TCTGTACCGAAACGTCAACACCGAACACCGGCGCATCGCGACTGCGCACCACGCCGAGAATCGCCCCGCCGCTGTCCACCACCGCAATGCTCACGCGCGCGGCGCTGCCCAGCGGTCGCCGGATCTGCGCGCGCGCGTCGTTGGCCACGGTCAACGCGCGCGCAAGCACGGTCTTGACTTCATCCGCCGTTAACGCATTCGCCGCGCTGCCGCCCGGCGTATCGGCGGCCGCCGTGGGCAGGTAACGTGGCGCATCGGCGTTATCGACCAGCACAAAGGCGTCGAGCGCCGCAGCATAATTCACGCTGTCTTTGCGTATGCCGGAAGCCGCCAGACTGAATGCGGAACCGGCAAGCACCGCAGCGCCCGCGTGATAACCGGTCACGGCGACCAGCGTCCCGGCGAGCGCGGCGAAGGCAGGCGCACCGGCCGGTGCGGCACGCAGCTCGCCAAACACCGCATCGCTGAAACGTAACGACCTGCCCCCCGCAGTAATTTTGTCAGCGCGCCGATCCGGCGGCGCCGCGTAACCGTAGCTGCCCGCCAATGCAATCAGCTCATCGAGATCGGCATCGAAGTCGCTGATATTTTTATCCAGACCATAAATCCCGTCGGCAATCACCCCCACCGCGCCCACCGGCGTGCCGCTTTTATACAGCGGGAAGCCGCCGGGGTCGGCCGACAAACCCAGGGGCGCGCGCTTGGGGCCCACCGGGGGAGTTGCGCTGAAGCGCCCCACCACATCCGAGCACGGCAACTGGCTGAACTGCACGCCAAACAACGGACCCGAAGCCTGATCCGCTTCACCCGGATTAAAATTCTGCTGCACGATCTGACTCGCGGTACGCGTCGAAAACGCGTTGCCTTCGGTGCTCAAGTACGCGGCGGTGACCGCTTTCGACACCGCCGCCAGCGTGTCGGGAATGATGTTGACATTTTCCAGTCCGCCGCTGACACCACCGCCACTGCTGATGGTGACCATGGTGGCGGCGCCCGTCATGCGAAACACGCCCAGTACATTACCCACGCGGTCCACCACGGCCACGGTCGCCTTGGCATTGCGCGCTTGCGCCTCGTTCACCGCCTGCGCAATGATTTGCTGCACGTCGCTTACGGCAAGAAAGGCGCTTGCACCCGCGCACGCGCCGTCACAGTCCGACGCGGCAGTCATCGCTTCCACGCCGGTGTTGCCATCACCCACGGTGGCTCCCTTGCCGCAGGCCGCGAGCGCCAGCGCCAAACCCAAGGCCGTCGCCTTAATTCCCCGCTGTATTATTTTCACGTGGGTTTCCGTTTTCATTGTCCGCTTCCTGCACTGGTGCGACGTACCAGCCCGGCAGACCGTCGATATGAAAGTTGTGGCAGTCCAGACACGGCGACGCCAGTTTTTTGCGCGCTTGTTCTCCCCCGTGACATTCACGGCACCCCTTGATCACCGGCATCAAAACATCACTGCACTTTTCGGACAACTCCGCCTTGTGGCACTCGCTGCATTTTTGTACGGTGTGTTTTTTGTGATTGAACTTCGCCTTGGGCATCCACACCGGATTGATGCGCACCGCAGCTACAGTATAGACAGTGCGCCCGAGGGTGGAGAGTTCGCGCGTCACCTCGTGGCAGGTATGGCACGCCGATTTCTCGAACAGAAAGCGCGTCGCTTCCGCAATGGCCGAGTTGGCGTCTTTGGGCAGCACCACCGCAGTGTCGCCCTTGCCGGGAATACGCAGCGGCACTCCCAGCAGGTCACGCGCCTTGGGTGTGCAATTGGGCACGCCATTCACGCGATAATATCCCTCGACCATCAGCATCACC